>JAOUMG010000571.1 GCA_029881635.1 Paracoccaceae bacterium
CACGCTTTTAACCCCCAAAGCCGAGGCACAAGGTCAAGATAGTAGCGTTGTTGAATTCACGGCCTCACTGAATCCCGAAGGGCGGATTGAACTGCGCGGGCGCATTGGCGATGAACTGTCGCGGGAAGCGGTGGAAAGCTTTGCCCGTTCCCGGTTTGGAACCGACGCGGTACATGCCGCGACCCGGCTCGACCCCAACCTTCCCATCGGTTGGCCATTGCGTGTTTTGTCGGCACTCGAAGCATTGGGCGAGTTGAACAGCGGCGAAGCTGTCGTGCGGGTAGACTCGATCAAAATCGCAGGTGTGACGGGCAATACGGAAACCAGCGATACAGTGTCGAGAATGCTTTCAGACAAACTTGGAACAGCGCGCAATTACGAACTGAGCATACGCTACGATCCGGCCCTTGATCCTCTTTTGGGATTGCCTACGGCCGAGGACTGTGCGGCAGATATCAATCAAGTATTGTCCGCGAATAAGATCAATTTTGAACCGGGTTCTGCCCAGATCGCCGCCGACGCCAAAGAGACCTTGGACAAGATCGCAGAACTGATGAAGGACTGTTCCGATTTTCCGATGGAGATTGCGGGCCATACCGACAGCCAGGGGCGTGAAGAAATGAATCTGGCACTTAGCCGTGACCGCGCCCATGCCGTTGTTGCAGCACTGATGGCGCGACGTGTGTTGACCGGGAACCTGACGTCTCAAGGTTTCGGTGAAACGCAGCCGATTGCCGACAACGAAACCGAAGAAGGGCGCGAGTCCAATCGTCGGATCGAATTTCGTCTGCTGGAAACTGCATCTGATGTATCTGAGAGTGAAACCACCCCCTCTGAAGGTGATCCCTCGGCTGAAGCCGGGGTCAAGGTGTCAAAGCCTGACCAAGACACGTTACGGCCCAAGAAACGCCCCGAAACCGGTGCAAATTAGCACGAATCCGCTTCGTTCACCGCGCCCGGCGGCGTGAACCTGACATCCGGGACTTGACCCCAAACAGAGGGCACGGCAAAGCAGGACAATGAACAGAACCGAATTCATATTTGCCACCGCGATCATTCTTTTTGTCGCATTCTCGCTTGGCTGGTTTGCATCCTGGCTGATGCACAGGCTTACGCGCGTCACCCAGACCGAAATGGATGAGCTGGAAAAGATGGCTCATGAACTGCACGAGGCCGAAGAAACCCGTGATCAGGCATTGCAGTATATTGAAAAACGCGAAGCTGAGCTCACCAGCCAGCTAAGCCAGGTCAATGCCGAGCTTCGCGCGGCCATGGACGGGTTGCGTGATGCGCGCCACGAAACGGAACAGATGCGCGACTATATCGAGCGCATGAACGCGAATTCCGCATAATAGAGCGTTTCGCGTATAACTTGATGCATAATCCACGGCCTTTCAGTCAGCAAGTTGCTGATTTCGAACCCAATTTCTGTTGATATGTATCTCAATGTAAACCCGAAACGCTTTTGGGCGCTACCAGCGTTTCAGGGCAATTTCGTCATTATCCGTTGCAGCGACCCATTCCGCTCCATCCGCCGCCACCTCCTTTTTCCAGAAGGGGGCGCGGGATTTCAGGTAATCCATCAGAAACTCTGCCGCTTCAAAGGCCGCAACCCGGTGGCGTGCGGCAGTGGCAACCATCATGATTGGTTCGCCAGGCTTCAAGGATCCGTGGCGATGAATGACCAGTATATCGGCGAGCGACCAGCGGTTCCTGGCTTCGTTGACCATTGCCGCAATCGCTTTTTCGGTCATGCCCGGGTAATGTTCGATCTCCATCCGGTTCAGTGTTCCGCTGTCGTCGCGCACAACGCCGAGGAAAGTAACAACAGCACCGACGTTTTTCCCGCCCTGCCCGAAGCCCGCGCATTCAGCGCCAAAATCGAATGGCTCGGATTGCACCCGAACTGACATGATCAGCCGCCGGTCATTGGCGGAAAGAACGCAACCTCGCGCACACCGACGAGCGAGGCCGAGAAATCCGACAATTCCTGATCAAGTGCCACGCGCAAAGCAGACGTATCTGCAAAAGCGACGGCATAGCGATCCTCGCGTGACTTAAGTTCTTCAACCAAGGCCGCCACAGTAGCGGCATCGGTTTCCAACCGTTCTTTCGGCAAGCCGATGCGTTCACGGACCCAGGCGAAATAGAGAATATCGATCATTTTTCGTCTTTCAGGAATGGCAGGGCTTTGCGAAAATAATCCCAACCCGTCATGAATGTGAGAATGGCGGCGATCCATATCAAGCCAAGACCGACAAATGTCGCGTAGGATGAACATCCCCGCACACCGCATGAGCGGATCGGATCGGCCAGCCCTGCGGTCACTGCCTCGGCATATTCGTCTGCTGTCATCCCACGGCGGGCGATGCCTTCGATATGTTCCAGACCGGTCCCAAGGAAAAGGACCGCGATTGCTACCATCTGAGCGGTGGTTTTCCATTTTGCGAGAGGCGTTACTTTCAGCAACCCC
>JAOUMG010000574.1 GCA_029881635.1 Paracoccaceae bacterium
ATGACAGATTTCGACAGACCCGAGATGATCCGGTTGCGCAGGGGAAAGTGGCGGGCCTGCGGTTCAAGGCCGCAGGCTTGTTCTGAGATCCGCAAACCCTTTTGACCGATTTCTTCGGCTAACCTTGTGTTTTCAACAGGATAGATGACATCGATACCGCCTGCCATGACGGCGATGGTGCCGGTGGGCAGGGCGGCAAGATGGGCGGCGGCGTCGATGCCGCGGGCGAGGCCGGAGACGACTGTGATCCCCGCTTCCCCCAGGCCTGCGGCCAGTTTGCGCGCCATTCGGGTGCCGAGGGATGAGGCGTTCCGGGCCCCGACCAAAGCGACCATGGGACGCTGCAGCAACGTCAGATCGCCCATTGCCCAAAGCACAGGGGGTGCGTCGGAAATATCGGCGAGCGGTTGTGGATAGGCGGGCTCGCCCCGGCAAATCAGCCGCGCCCCGGCGGCTTTTCCCGCCTTTAATTCAGCATAAACAACACCTTCTGGGCAGGGAGTGTATTTTTCAACACCCGCCGCCCTGGCAATTTCCGGCAAGGCCAGTAGAGCGGCCTGAGCCGATCCGTATTCGTCCAGCAGGCGCGAAAAGGTGGCGACGCCAACGCGTCGGGAGCGAATGAGACGGAGCCACGATAGCCTGTCGTCTTCCGTGGTGGGTGGGGTGAAGGGGGTGGGGTAAGAAAACAAACCTTGTTCCTTCGTGACGCCGCCTCAATCGCAAGGCCGACATTGCAGGTTTTAGGTTAATGACAGGTTACGATTCGGAGGGATTTCGACCGGACCCAACAATTTTCTGCCGTCTGGCATCCGTCCCGCCGCCGTCCCGCATCTGTACCGCATCCGTCCCGACAGGGCGTTCGCTGCCTTAACGTTCCGGAGCCTTTTCCGGGCGCTGTCTTTTCGACGATGTCGACGCAGACTGGCCCGGGCAGATGAGCATCACGACGTTGCCGATCCGCCCACCGTCAGACCACCCATCAGCAGCGTCGGCTGGCCGACCCCGACCGGCACCCATTGCCCGGCTTTCCCGCAATTGCCGATGCCGGGATCCATTGCCATGTCATTACCGATGGCGCGGATCTTTTTCATCGCGGTGGCGCCGTCGCCGATCAGGGTGGCCCCTTTGACCGGCGCGCCCACCTTGCCGTTCTGGACGCGGTAAGCCTCGGTACAGGAAAAGACGAATTTGCCATTGGTGATGTCGACCTGCCCGCCGCCGAAGCCCACGGCATAGATACCGTCCTTCAGGCTGGCAACGATATCGGCGGGGTCGGTTTTGCCGCCGAGCATATAGGTATTGGTCATGCGGGGCATGGGAATATGGGCGTGGCTTTCGCGTCGGCCGTTGCCGGTGGGGGCAACACCCATCAGCCGCGCATTCTGGCGATCCTGCATGTAGCCGACGAGAATGCCATCCTCGATCAGGACGTTCTTGCCCGAAGGCGTGCCTTCGTCATCGACGGTGATGGAGCCGCGGCGGTCGGGGATGGTGCCGTCATCAAGAACTGTCACGCCTTTGGCGGCGACCTGCTGGCCCATCAATCCGGCAAAGGCCGAGGTTTTCTTTCGGTTGAAATCACCCTCAAGCCCGTGACCGACTGCCTCATGCAACAAAATGCCGGGCCAGCCCGCGCCCAACGCCACGTCCATCACACCCGCCGGGGCGGGGATTGCCTCCAGATTGACCAGCGCGATGCGCAGTGCTTCCGCAGCCATGCCTTTCCAGTGGGAGGGTTCCATCAGCGCGGCCAGCCCATAGCGCCCGCCGCCGCCCGTGCCCCCGGATTCGCGCCGCCCGTTCTGTTCGACAATGACCGAGACGTTGAGCCGCGCCATCGGGCGGATATCGGATACAAGCCCGCCTTCGGGGCGCAGGATGAACACCTCTTGCAGGCTTGCCGCGATTGTGGCCGATACCTGCACCACCCGTGGGTCGAGCGCGCGGGCATAGGCGTCGATTTCGCGCAGCATATCGACTTTGACGCCGAATGTGGCATCCGCCATCGGATCGGTATCGGTATAAAGGCGCAGGTTGGTGCCTTGTGGCGCGTCGGCCAGAGTGCCGCCTCCGTCGCCAACCGCAAGGCGGGCGGTTTCGGCGGCACGCTTCAGCGCTGATTCCGAAATTTCGGTGGAATGGGCGTATCCGGCCACTTCGCCGTTCACCGCGCGCAGGCCAAAGCCTTCGGATGCGTCATAGCTGGCATTGCGCAGGCGCCCGTCGTCGAAAACCAGCGCCTCGGAGCGGCGGCGTTCCAAAAACAGTTCACCATCGTCGGCCCCGGCCGTGGCATCGCGCAGAATCGCCAGGCAGCGATCAGGGTCGAGGTGCGTTTCAAATGGTGAAAATCGGGCGTCGGTCATCGAATTCCCCTATGCGGCGATGCATCGGCATCAAATAGCGGCCCTTTGCCGCAACAGTTTCGCTTGTCCGTTAGCCACTAATATGATTTTAGAAGCCCCGGAT
>JAOUMG010000573.1 GCA_029881635.1 Paracoccaceae bacterium
TGGCCGCTGTCAGCGTATTGTTGCTCCACCGTTTCTTGTGCCAGCAAACCGATCGGGGCACTGCCAATCTCGTCACGCTGCTGTTGGCGGTTTCACCTTGGTATCTGTCGATGTCATCGACCATGCTGTTGCACACTTTCACATACGCATTGGTTCTGGGCGCCTGGGTGCTTTTGCAGGGTTCTCGGAAGAACCCGAACTTTTACATGCCATTCATCGCCGGGTGTCTGATGGGATGGTTGTTCCTCGCCCGGCCGCTCGAAGGGGTATATATCGGGGTTCTGACTGGTCTTTGGACGCTGACGTTCCTTACCGACAGACGGAATTGGCGCACGGTTTTGATGTATGGCCTCGGCTGTATTGCTGTGGGCATCCTGCTTTTCTTCTATAATGCGGCTTTGACAGGGTCGGCGACGGCTTTGCCGATGGACAATTATCTGGACCGCATTTGGGGGCCGGGCAAGAATGCCATCGGATTTGGTGCAGATAAGGGTGCGCCGGACTGGGGAAATGTCGATGCGCTGGACGGCCACAGCCCCTGGGAAGCCTTGATCAATTTCCAGCAAAACCTTTACGAGCTGAATTCCGAGTTGCTGGGCTGGGCAGGTGCGTCAGTCTTTTTTGCTGTTTTCTTCCTTTTCTGGGGACGGTGGAGCCGGTTTACAGCATCGCTCGCCATTATCGTCGTTGTAACGGTAGGTCTCTACTCTCTCTACTGGTATGTGGGCGGGTTCTATACCGGGCCAAGGTACTGGTTCATGACGCTGGTTCCATTGCTGGTTTTCTCTGCCATGGGGATTGTTGGTTTTGCTGAACGAATGCACGCCATTTTCCCACATGCCCAAGCGGGCCCCCGGATTGGGGCGTTGGTGTGTTTCCTTGGGTTGACGTCGATCCTGATCTTTGAAAGCTGGGTGAGCTTTAACAAGTTTCCGGATATCAACGGCTATCACGCAGACTACCAGCAACTATCCCGGCAGCCCAGGTTCGCAAACAGCCTGATCTTCATTAACCCCGGCCCGGGAAAGGAATTCGGAAGCGCATTCTGGCTGAATGATTTCAGTCCAGCGTCCGATACACCCCTATTTGCAAGGGATCTGGGTCGGGCTGTGAACCGTCAGGTTGCATCGCAATACCCCGATCGCGCAATCTACTACGTTGATGGACGGTCGGGCGATAGGCCAGAGATCACCGTCCGATCAGGCCCTATCAGCCATAGCGACATGGAATGAAGAAACTGGATCCTCTGATCACAGAAACCGGTAGAGCCCAATCCCGATAAGCCCCGCGAAGAAAAGCGGGTAGCCCCATTTCAGCACCATGATTCCTGACCAGAAACGTGCAAAAGACTTGCCGTTTTGATCCGCCGGGAAGCTGCGAGAGGCGTAAACCATGACCCCGGCAAGCGAAAGGCCGGTCGCCAGCGACCCAAAAACGACCCAAAGCCACTGCGAAACCAGACCGCCCCAGGTGCCGAAATGCAGGGATTCCACTATGTTGGTTACCCAGCCGACCATTCCGATATTCTTTGTTGTAATGGCATCCAGAATCTCCATGCTGGAGGGGTCGACAGCAATCCTGCTCGATCCCGGGCCCATCAAAGCGGCCCCGTCAGATCCCATGACAACGATGCTTTCACGTGGAAGGCCGGGAACACGAACCATGTGAATGTGCAGATCTGGCGCTACCTCTTGTGCCACGGCGACAGCAGTGTCCAGTGACCCTCCGTCAAAGCCTTTCGGCAGGGCTGCTTCGCGCGTTTGCATACCGGCATTGGAAATCTGTCGCACTTTCACCAGCCCGAGATAATCGACAAAATAGTACATTCCGGTGATGCTGATAATAATGAGAAACGGCAGTAGCCAGACCGCGATAAGACGGTGCAGGCCGCCCCACCATCCGCGTGGCCCGAGGTTCGTCGACGGAAACCGGAAGAATCCGCGCCAGAAACGACGGTATGTGACTATGCCCGACACAAGAAACGCCGCCAGAACGAACGAGAATGAAGTGGCGGCCAGCGAAGTGATTTTGTTCGCGGCCATGAAGGACACATGCAGGTCGTGAATGACATGCCTCAGATCGACCGCGCCGGTTTCGCGACCGACTGCCATGCCTTCGCTGCTGAACCAGACAAAGCGAAACCCGCTGCCCGGCACAAACAACTTGGCGCGGTCGGCAATCCAGTCTGATGAAGATCTGATAATCTCAAGAACCACCCCGTCGGGCGCATATAACCGTGCCTGATCGTAAAGCTCGCCGAATGTGGGACGCTCTTCGAGCGCGACAGGTGCTTGCAACCGTTCGGTGGCGAAAAAAATCGCCTCAATCTGGAACACAAAGACCAGCAGGGTGCCCGTCAGGAAGAACAAGGACATCAGAACAAAAAGATGCAGCCCCATCCAGGAATGCAACTTGAACAGAAGGTTTCGGGTGCGTCGGTTCGTCTGGACCATTTTCATTCTCTGATGGTGC
>JAOUMG010000572.1 GCA_029881635.1 Paracoccaceae bacterium
GTCGCCTGCCATTTTCCCGGACCGATCAGCATGCCAAAATCAATAATAGAACCCGCCTGACTTATGGCAGCTTAATTTGGGGCGTTCTCAAAGCAGGTTCAGCCGCGCACGACGTTCTGGGTTTGAACGCCCAGACCGTCAATGCCCAGTCGCATTACCTCGCCGCCCCGCAAATATACCGGTGGCTTTTGCCCCATGCCAACACCGGGCGGTGTTCCTGTGGAAATGACATCCCCTGGCTGCAACGACATGAAACGGCTGACATAAGCGATCAGAAACGGCACCTTAAAGATCATGGTTGCGGTTGATCCATTTTGATACCGCTTCCCATCGACCTCCAGCCACATAGCCAGCGTGTCGAGACTGCCCAACTCATCCGGCGTTACCAACCATGGCCCTATGGGACCGAAGGTATCGCAGCCCTTGCCTTTGTCCCAGGTGCCGCCGCGTTCAATCTGATAGGCGCGCTCGCTGACATCGTTGACGATGCAATAACCTGCAACATGATCCAGTGCAGCGGTTTCTTCGATATACTTTCCTCCGCGACCGATAACGATCGCCAATTCCACCTCCCAATCGGTTTTGACCGCTCCGGGGGGGATCACCACATCGTCATCCGGGCCAGACACTGCCGAGGTCCATTTGTTGAAAATGACTGGTTCGTCAGGAACCGCCATTCCCGCCTCTTCAGCGTGATCGGCAAAATTCAGGCCGATACAGATGAATTTACCAATAGCTCCGACACAGGGCCCCAACCGCAATCCGGCCTGTGGCGCGCCAGCGACCAGCGGCAATTCGTGCGGATTGATTGCCGCGAGCCGCGACAGATTTGCGGGCAGCAAGGTATCGCCTGACAGATCCGGTATAAGGCCAGACAGGTCACGAACCCGACCCTCGGCATCAAGCAGCCCGGGTTTTTCTTGCCCTTTTGGCCCGTATCGAAGCAGTTTCATGGTTTTATACCTTTGGGATTGAACAGATTATTTGGCCTTTCGGTCCCACAGATCATTGTTAACCACGAAACCGATGCCTGCACAAATCCAGGCGGCGATTGAATGTTGCGCCTGAGTATCTGAACCGTCATCCAACCGAGGGCTTGCAGGCAACTGACGGAAAGGTCAATCTCGCCTGACGAAACGGGCACGCAAGCACCCGCATGGGTACTTCTTCGCCGCAAGAGATAACGCAATTCCCGAGGCAACATGATACCAGTTTTCGACGGCCACAACGACTTTCTTCTGCGGTTGTTTCATGCACCAAATGACCGCGAAACAATCTGGTTGAAAGGAGAGGGCAAAGGCCACCTTGATCTGCCCAGAATGCAGAAAGGCGGCTTTGTTGGCGGCTTTTTTGCCATCTACATTCCCTCGCCACATATCGAAGGCGGCCTGGATACCGAAGCACTGATGGACGCGCCGCCCTATGACATCCCGCTGGGCGCCCTTATCGGAACCGAGGCCGCACAACCTGTTGCATTGGCAAAGGCAGGGCATCTGCTCTGGATGGAACGCACAGGAACGCTCGCCATCTGCCGCAGCGTTTCTGATATCAGATCGGCAATAAAAGCAGGTAAAATCGCAGCCATCCTGCACTTGGAAGGTGCCGAAGCGATTGGCGAAGACCTGGACGCACTGCATCTTTGGCATGCGATCGGATTAAGGTCGCTTGGCCCTGTCTGGTCACGACCCACGGTTTTCGGACATGGCGTTCCGTTTCGCTTCCCGGCGGCACCCGATACAGGCCCCGGATTGACAGACGCCGGCAAAAGGCTTGTCAAGGAATGCAATCGCCTGAAAATCATGCTCGACCTGTCGCATCTGAATGAAAAGGGCTTTGACGATATTGCGGCCCTAACGGATGCACCGCTGGTGGCAACCCATTCCAACGCTTATGCTGTGACGCCTTCCACCCGCAACCTGACCGACCGGCAGTTGGATGTAATCCGTCAGACCGATGGTTTGGTCGGGTTGAACTTCGCCACTATATTCCTGCGCGAGGATGGTCGGAAATCAACCTTCAATGGCTGGGATCCGGTATTGCGCCATCTGGACCATCTGATTGAAAAACTCGGCGAGGATCGTGTTGGCTTTGGTTCGGATTTTGACGGTGCAGCGGTGCCTGCAGATATTGGCGATGTCGCTGGCCTGCCACGTCTGATCGATGCGTTACGGGCGCATGGCTATGGCGAAACGCTGCTGCGGAAAATCGCGCTCGAAAACTGGATGGCCGTCTTGGAAAGGACCTGGAAGGAATGAGCCTGCGAAGGCTCGATAACGCCACCGCCAGACGGATATTCCTGGACCGGCACGCGCTGGCCGAAGCGCCCTCAGGTGGCGCGAAAGGGGCGGAACTTCTGTCGCTTATTACCCGTCTGGGTTTCGTTCAGGTTGACAGCATCAACACCGTGGAACGCGCGCATCACATGATCCTATGGTCGCGGCGGCAATCCTACCGTCCGAATAACCTGCGTCC
>JAOUMG010000575.1 GCA_029881635.1 Paracoccaceae bacterium
GCTGATCGGCGCCGCACGCAGCAACGCCCGCCCCAGTGTGGTCTTGCCTGATCCACTTTCACCCACGAGGCCAAAAAAGTTTCCCTTGGCGATGGAGATAGAGATGTTGTCGACAGCGTTCAGATACACTTTCTTGGCCAGCAAACCGCCGCCAATCGTGTAGCGTACTGTCAGATCCTTGGCTTCGATCAATGGCTTGTTCATCACGCCGCTCCTTCTTTAACGGCGTCAGCAACCAGGTGGCAGGCGACCGAGCGCCCACCCGAGAGATCGGTGTAAACCGGCGCATCACGTTCGCAGCGCCCCTTGATTGCGACTGGGCAACGGGTTTGGAAAACACAGCCCGCGGGCCGGTCAAGGGGCGATGGGATATCGCCGGGAACGGGTGTCAGCTTTGCCGAAAGATCTTCGAGCTTTGGCAGGGCGTTCAACAGGCCGCGCGTATAGGGATGCTGCGGGTCGCGGATCACTTGCCGAACCGTCCCTTTTTCAACAATGCGCCCCAGGTACATCACCGCCACCTTGTCGGCTGTCTGGGCGATAACGCCAAGATCATGGGTGATGAACAGGATCGCCATGCCGAACTCGCTGACAAGATCCTTCATCAGGTCAATGACCTGCGCCTGAATGGTCACATCAAGCGCGGTTGTCGGTTCATCAGCGATCAACAGCCGGGGTCGTGTAGATAGCGCCATCGCGATCATCGCGCGCTGGCGCATACCACCCGAGAATTCGAATGCATATTGATCAAATCGCCGGGCCGCATCCGGAATGCCAACGCGATCAAGCATCTCGATGGAAAGGTCGCGGGCCGCGGCTTTGGACAGGTCCGTGTGGATCAGCAGCTGTTCGACCATCTGGTTGCCGACGCTGATTGCAGGGGCAAACGATGCCATCGGTTCCTGAAAGATCATCGATACGGCGCCGCCGCGCACCACGCGCAATTCGGCGTCACGTTTCAGCGAAAAGACATCGACATCGCGGTCGGGCATGCTCAGCGTGATGCGTGACTTTGGGTCATAACGCGTATTGCCAGCGTTCAGCAGCATCAGCGCCTTGGCCGTCACCGATTTGCCCGATCCGCTTTCACCTACCAACCCCATGACCTCGCCGGGGTTGATGTCGAAGGACACGTCCTCGACGGCAGTTACCAGACCTTCGTCAGTCCGAAAACGGATCGTCAGATCCTTAACCGAAATCAGGGGTTTGCTCATTTCTTGGTTCCCGAATATGGATCGGCCGCATCGCGCAATCCGTCACCAACGAAGACGAAGGCAAGGACGAGGGCGATGAAGAATATCACCGGGATAAAATACCATTGGTAATTCAGGAGAACGTCGGCCTTGGACACGTTCTGCATCAGCGCCCCGAGCGAATTGACCGGGTCCTTCAGGCCGAGGCCGATGAAGGAAAGCGCGGTTTCGGAACGCACCATATAGGGAAATGAAATCATCAGGTCGACGATGATATAGCTGGTGAAGGATGGCAGCAGGTGACGCCGGATCACATGGCTTGATGAGGCGCCGCAAAGCTCGGCGGCCAGCACGTATTCCTGGGTTCGTTCCGTCAGCAGATGCGTTCGTATACGTCGGGCCAGCGTAGGCCAGCCGATAAGACCAAGGATGATCGAGATGAAGAAGAACCTTGTCTCGGAACTCCAATGGTCGGGCATGAAGGCCGCGAGCGCCATGAAAAGCGGGATGGAGGGCACGGTTCGGATGGCGTCGGTGATCATCTGCAGGACTGAATCGATCCAGCCGCCGAAATAGCCTGCCACCCCGCCGATGACCAAGGCGAGTACGAAGGAGATGAATACACCTAATGTACCGACCGCGAGCGAGGTATAAATGGCATGTAAGGTGCGCCCGAAAATGTCCTTCCCGCTGCCGTCGGTGCCGAATAGGTGGATCTTGCCACCCTCCACACCGAATAGATGGATGTTTGAATTGATCAGCGCAAAATCGATGTCGAAGGTCGTGCCGGGTGCATCCAAATTCAGGTGAAATATCTTGTAGTCCCAGTCGCGGACGAACAACTGAAGATAAAGCCGCTCGTCACGTTTTTCAGTCACGACCCAACGGAAGTTGGTCGCGGCAGAGCGTTCACGCTCGGTCGCGTAGATGAACGGGCGGGCAGAAAAACCGTTCTCGTCCCAGAACTTGGGCAATTGCGGCGCGCCGTTTTCGTAGTCTTTGTCCCGGCCGGCGATCGTCGGGTCATAGGGCGACAGGAACGGCGCAAACAGCCCCATCAGCATCATGAATATCAATGCGTACAGCGCCACCATTGCGGTGCGGTTTCCATTGAAGCGTGACCAGATCAATTGCCCCTGGGACGCCGTGAAATAGGCTTCCTTGGCCTGCTGGTCGACGCCTTCGGCTTTTTTCTTTCTCCAGAACATCGCTTATCCCATCATTCCGCGCCGCACACGCGGGTCGATTAGAGCCAGTAGAATATCAGTGACGAA
>JAOUMG010000576.1 GCA_029881635.1 Paracoccaceae bacterium
GTGCCAGCCGTTCATGCCGGATGCCTTCGTCCAGCGCACCTGTGCGCCAGTGGATCTTGCTGTTCTCAACCCCGTATTCATCAGCCAGAATGCCCCGCATCCACAACGCGGCAGTCATCTGATATTCCGGCACCCCGATACGGCGGCCGGCAAAATCCGCCGGGCTGCTGATCCCTGACCCCGCCCGTGCAAAATATCCCGAATGCCGAAAGGCCCGGCTGACAAAGGCTGGTATTGCAGTGTAGGCCGACCCACCACGTGACATTTCGAGTATGTAGCTTGAGACGGACATCTCGGTAATGTCGAACTTGGCGTCCTGCACCGCCCAGGGAAAGAGCTTGGCCGTCGGATGAATGCTGCAATCCAGCGCCGCCCCCGCTACCGTGACCCGCCCGTCATGCAGTGCCATCACGCGGTCATGATCCCAGGTGGCGAGCGTCAGGCCTATCACTCCGCCGCCTCCTTCACCGAAACCAGCGCATGTTGAACCGAATTCAGGTGCTTCAGCATCGCTCCGCGGGCGGCAGTGGCATCTCGGCAGGCGATCGCATCGAAAATCGCGTCATGTTCCGAAAAACTATGATGCGACTTCGGCGGCCGGTTCATCTGAGTGCGATCGCGGTCCCAGACAACCGCCCGGCGCACGGCATTCATGTGGTCGAACATCGCCAGCAGCAAATCGTTGCCCGCTGCCTGTGCAACGGTGCGATGAAACCGATTGTCACAGGTCTCATATTCACGCCACGTCAGTGCGGAATGCGATGCGTCGATGCAGAGCCGCAGCTGTTCAAGGTCCAATGGCGTGGCATTGATCGCCGCCTCGGAGGCCAGCATGGGTTCAAACTTAAGACGGGCGCTCATCACATCGCCAAGTGAACTGCGCGCCGCAACAGCCGAGAGAGAGGTAATCTCGTCCGCGGGCTTCAGCCCGATGAAAGTCCCTTTTCCGACCTGACGCCAAAGCGTGCCTTCGCCTTCCAGTATCGAAAGCGCCTTGCGCAATTCCCCGCGCGAAACACCAAGGCGCGTGCAAAGCTCGCGTTCAGCAGGCAGTCGCCCGCCTTTGACATTCTCTCCCTGCGCCAGCCAGGCGCGAAGTTGTGTCAAAGCTCCGTTTGCACCGTTCGACATTTCCCCCCCGGGAGCTGGGCTGTTCAGCCAATTCCTGACCAAAGCCCTGCAATGGTTTAACCAATACGGCATTGGTTTCGGTAAGTCTACTCTTTGCGTCCTCCAGGCGATGTTACCGGGTCCGGCAGCTTTCCCTGGCGCCCGGCGAGGTTGACAAGGCTTTCACCTCAGGGGGCCTGCCCGCACAATGCTCACGTCGCCAATGGCCGTTATTGACCCGCCGCTGCCACGTTGCCCGCGGGCGGGTCCCCCACAATCGAAAAAAGATACCTTCGGGCGTGACAGTTGTTGTGAAAACAGGGTTTTCAGCGGGCGCCACAACAGGCATAGTCCGCGCCATAAAAACGCGAGGAGGCGGACATGGATTTTGGGCAGTTATTAGGCGAATTAATCGGCGGCAATGCGGTGGTGATCGCGATTGCTGTTTTCATCATCATCTGCGTCATGCTCGGGGTGCGGATCGTGCCGCAATCGGAAAAGCATGTGGTCGAGCGGTTTGGCCGCCTGCGCGCGGTGCTTGGACCCGGCATCAACTTCATCGTGCCGTTTCTGGACCGTGTGGCGCATCAGATTTCGGTGCTGGAACGGCAGTTGCCGAATGCCGAGCAGGACGCGATTACTGCCGATAACGTGCTCGTCAGGGTCGAAACATCGGTATTCTACCGGATCACCGAGCCGGAAAAAACCGTCTACCGGATCCGCGATGTGGATGCGGCGATTGCCACCACGGTCGCGGGGATCGTGCGATCAGAGATCGGCAAGCTGGAACTGGATCAGGTGCAGTCGAACCGGACCGAGCTGATCGGCAAGGTGCGCGAACTGGTGGCCGCGATGGTCGATGACTGGGGGATCGAGGTGACACGCGCCGAAGTGCTTGATGTGAACCTTGATGAAGCGACGCGGGCGGCGATGCTGCAGCAGCTGAACGCCGAACGCGCGCGGCGCGCGCAGGTGACAGAGGCCGAGGGCAAGAAACGGTCAGTCGAACTTTCCGCCGATGCCGAGCTTTACGCAGCCGAACAGGTGGCCAAGGCGCGCCGGATCACGGCAGATGCCGAGGCTTATGCGACCGGGGTGGTCGCCCAAGCGATCAAGGATCACGGGATCGAGGCCGCGCAATATCAGGTTGCGCTGAAACAGGTCGAGGCGCTGACCGCCGTGGGGCAGGGCGCGGGCAAGCAGACGGTGATCGTACCGGCGCAGGCGCTCGAGGCATTCGGCGATGCCTTCAAGATGCTGAAAGGACGTGGCTGATGGCGCTTTGGCAGGAATGGTGGGTCTGGGGGGTCGCCGGCGTGGTTCTGGCAATCCTCGAAGTGGTGATCCCGGGCTTCA
>JAOUMG010000577.1 GCA_029881635.1 Paracoccaceae bacterium
AACCGATCCCGCGCCGCTTTCTCCGTTTCACCGCGCGGCCGCTGCCGGATGAAATCTTCGACGATCTTGTGCAAAACCTGCCCGCGCAGCCTGGCATCGGGCTGGGCGCGCAGCGGGTCGAGCGGCTTGAGCTGCAGTATCCTGCGGGCATAAATGGCGTAAGGATCGCGGATCAGGGTGCGAATTCCGGTCACCGGCAGCACGTTTGGGCGCGCCGCTACCGGTGGACGGGGGGCAGGACGGGGGGCTGGCCGCAATTCATTCCTTTGTTCAGCACTCGGGGTTTCCAGCGCAGCCGCCAGCCGCAACCATTCTGCCCCGCGTACCATCATCGCCTCAAACGCCTGCACCCCGCCCTGTTCTGGTAGCCCGCGAAGCAGATTGGTTAGCCGCGCCAGCCAGCGTGACGGGACTGTTTCAGCCTCGGCATCGCGAATGGCGCGTGACAGGATCACGCGGGGGGCACTGACAGCTTGTTGAAAATCATGGGCGGATAGACCGATTTGGCGTTCGGGTAGCAAAAGCCCTATTTTCTGCCGCATCTGCCGTGAAAGCCATGGATCAGGGGCAGGAGGTTTGGGCCAGGTTCCTTCGTTCAGACCAGCCAGGATGACAAGATCGGCACCCATCACACGCGCCTCGAGCGTGCCCCAGATCGCGATCTGCGGATGTGCCGTCTTGATCCGGCGCACCGTGCCATTGGCCAGTATCGATGAAACAAGCCGCGCATAGTCAGAAAGCGTGAAGCGCCCACCATACTCAGCCTCTCGGCGCAGCTCGCTCATCGCAGTCAACGCCACACGTCCGGCTTCTTCGCGCCAAAGCTCGCTTTTTTCCGCCAAACCGCCGGGGCCGGACGCGAGACTTTCCGCCAATGCCAGATGCGTTTCGACCGTAGCACTCAGCGGCCCGTCAGCCGCCGCCGCGGCTTGGTCGAGCGTTTCGGCCAACCATTTTGCCCAGATCGAGCGTTCAACCTCATCTTCGGCAGCCGCCCACACCCTGATGTCATCCCCTTTGGGAAAAGCAGGCCCCTTTCGGCGCAGACGCAATTCCAGATCGCGGGTGAAACGCAAATGATTGCCGCGGTTTTCGGCGCCAGTTGCCGTCAGCGGGTGCTTCAGAATCGTCAACACCGTGTCCGCCGTCGGATTGCTGCCGAGCAAGTCGGCAACATGACGTAAAAACCGACCCGGTGCGGTTTGGGCCAGCGGTTCACCGGCGCTGTCGTCGGGGATAATCGACCAACGATCCAATGCCGCCGCAACGCGCCTTGTCAGCACCCGATCAGGTGACACCAGTGCTGCCTTGACCCCGGTTTCGGCGGCATGTCGCAGACAAAGCGCAATTGCCAGCGCCTCGGCTTGCGGTGTTGGTGCTTCGATCAGTGAAAGACCTTCAGTTGCCCCGCCAAGATCCCCAAGCTTTGATCCTTCGACCATCCATTGATCGGTCACCGGGGCAGGGCGCAGGGCCAGGGATATCACGCGATTTCGCGCAGGATCTGGGGCTGCGATCCCTGACCAAGGGTGAATATCCAAGGGCGACATTTTCAATGCATGGGTTAGCTGCCAAAAGCGAAACTGCGGGTGATCTTCGGCCGGAACCGTACCAGAACAGAGACTATTCCAGGCAAATTCTGGCATATCCCGATCAAATCCAGGCAAAATCACAGCACCTTGGGGTAGTTGGGAAACTGCGCGCATGAACATGGCTGTTGTCCCCCGCGATCCGGTTGAGCCAGCAACGATCACAGGCTCCTTTGGGGGCTTTAGGGACCAGGCCTGGGTCAGCGCCTCAACCAGTTTCCGCTGGCGCGATTCAGGGTCGGGGGCGATATCCGTACCGAAATAGCGTGCAACAATGCGGATGAAGGCAAGGCTCCGTTCCCAGTGGGCCGCATGGTTTTCTGCCAGATCAGGGGCTGCCAATGCGCAAGGCTCAACGCCTTCATCCTGCATTTCGGCCATCAAACTAGCCAAGCTATCGGCAAGGTCAAAAACAGCGGTGCCGGGCGCTATACCGGTATCCTGAGCCAGAAGTCCCGCCACCAGTTCCGCCAGTTCCAGTCGTCGCCTTAGCGGTGGTACCGCGGGCGGCAACCCTGCCAGCGGATCGCGGCCAATATCGGTTACCAGACGCAAACGCGGCAAAAACCGCGACCCATAATCATCAAACAGCGCCCTGACCCGACGCAGCATACGCGCGGTATTCAGGTAAACCGTGACCCGTGCCATTGCCTCGGGCGGACGGCCTTCCATACGGGTAATGATGCCTTCGACCAATGCTTTGGGAAAATCCACACCAGGGGGTAGGGCGAACAACCTTGGGTGTGATGAAGGTTCAAACATCCGTCTTCGCCTTTAGTAGGGCTTCGGCCAGCGGAATAGAGTCGGGCCGACCAACGTCGCACCAGCCGCCTTCGTGGATCAAGCCAAACAGTCGACCCTCGC
>JAOUMG010000578.1 GCA_029881635.1 Paracoccaceae bacterium
TGACTATGCAAAGTAGATGGAGCTGCGGAATGAGATTGTTTCAATCAAACCGGAGTATACCAAGGGAGATTATTCGGTGCAGCACCCGCATCGCTGTTGCTTTACGAAATGATCGGCCGTTATGCTGAACCTACAAGAATTGAATTTGAACGGGGAGGTTGAAATGAACATTAGACGCACACTTCTTGCGACTGCATCCGCAATCGTATTCGCAGTGCCTGCGGTGGCTCAGACCGAGATCGAATTCTGGCACGCCTTCACTGGTCGCCTGGGGGAGTTGGTCGCGGCACAGGTCGAGACATTCAATGCCTCGCAAACCGACTATGTTGTGACCGCATCGCACAAAGGCAATTACTCCGAAACATTGAATGCTGGGATCGCGGCATTCCGCGCGGGCGAACAACCGGATATCTTGATGGTGTTCGAAGTGGGAACCGCCACGATGATGGCCGCGAAAGGTGCGGTGAAGCCTGTATTCGAAGTGATGGCGGATGCAGGCGCCGTGTTTGACGCCGACGGATATATTGGCTCGGTCAAGGGATATTATACGTCAAGCGATGGCCAGATGCTGTCCTTGCCGTTCAACTCGTCCACACCGGTGCTCTGGGTCAATCGGGATGCACTGACAGCAGCTGGAATTGATGCAGATACCGATCTTTCGACCTGGCAGAATGTTGGCGCGGTGCTGGATAGTCTGAAGGCGGCAGGTCATGATTGCCCGCTAACGACTGCATGGCAAAGCTGGATCCATCTGGAAAACCTGTCTGCGTACCACAATGTGCCCTTTGCGACGAAAGACAACGGTTTTGGCGGCGTTGATACCGAGTTAACGCTGAATGGTCCGGTGCAGGTTTCCCATATTCAGGCGATGGGCGACTGGGCCAAGGATGGAAAGTTTGTCTACAAAGGACGCCGCAACGAGGGCGGAGCTGACTTCCGCGCGGGAACCTGCGCTCTCTTCACTGAAAGTTCGGCAGGCTATGCAGGCATCAAATCAGAAGCGACTTTTGCTTTTGACGTGCGCCCTCTGCCCTATTGGGATGGCGTTGAAGGCGCGCCTCAGAACACCATTATCGGTGGGGCGTCGCTGTGGATCATGGCCGGGCAGTCTGATGAAGAATACAAAGGCGTTGCGGCATTCCTGAATTTCCTCAGCTCACCTGAGATTCAGTCCAAATGGCATCAGGACACAGGCTATCTGCCGATCACACAGGCCGCCGCCGACCTGACCAAATCGCAGGGCTTTTATGTAGAAAACCCGGGCACTGATGTTGCCGTGATTCAGATGACTGCCAATGCGCCGACCGGCAATTCAAAAGGTTTACGTCTTGGGTCGTTTGACCAAATTCGCGGAATCATCGACGAGGAATTAGAGGCCGTCTGGGCCGGTGACAAGGATGCGCAGACTGCGCTTGATAGCGCCGTGGCGCGCGGCAATGAACTGTTGCGCCGGTTCGAGCAGGCCAACCAGTAAGCAAGGGCCGCGTCCCGGCATCTTCGGGGCGCGGCTAGCCAAATGGAAAAGCGCGTCACATTCAAAGGCATCTGGTTGCCGCTTCTGCTGGTTCTGCCGCAGATCGTGATTACAGCGGTCTTTTTCTTCTACCCTGCAGGACAAGCGATCTGGCAATCGCTGTTCATTCCCGACCCCTTCGGTTTGTCGATGCAGTATGTGGGGCTGGGCAATTTTGAATACCTTCTGTCCAATTCTTACTACCGAACGTCTTTTGTCACCACCGCGGTTTTTTCCATCCTTGTGACAGTCGTCTCAATGGGAATTGCCCTTTATCTGGCTCTGTTGGCTGACCGGTTGATAAAGGGTTCAGGCGTCTATCGAACACTATTGATCTGGCCCTATGCAGTCGCCCCTGCTGTGGCCGGTGTCCTGTGGCTTTTCATGTTCAATACCCGCGTGGGCGTGGTTACGTGGTATCTGGGTGCCTTGGGCTACGACTGGAATCACGTTCTGAACGGCGGCGAAGCCATGGGTCTGGTGGTTGTGGCATCCGCTTGGGGGCGGATCAGCTACAACTTCCTGTTTTTCCTCGCAGGGCTTCAGGCGATCCCCAAAAGCGTGATCGAAGCGGCCGCCATTGACGGCGCACATTTCTGGACGCGCATTCGCACCATCGTATTGCCGCTCTTGTCGCCCACCACGTTCTTCCTGCTGGTCGTCAACATCGTCTATGCGTTTTTTGAAACATTCGGCGTCATTCACACCATCACCAGCGGCGGGCCGCAGCAATCCACCACCATCCTTGTCTACAAGGTTTTTTCCGACGGCTTTGTCGGTCAGGATCTGGGTTCTTCCGCTGCGCAATCCGTTATCTTGCTGTTCATCGTGGGGTTACTGACGATCATTCAGTTCAAGTTCATTGAACGGCGGGTGAATTACTGATGGCAGAACGTACCGGTATGGTCGAAAAACGCGGGTCCGGTTACTGGTTGACCC
>JAOUMG010000039.1 GCA_029881635.1 Paracoccaceae bacterium
TGCCAGAGCCCGCCAAGCGTCATCGTGGCCATCAGGTTCCGATAGGTCGACCAGCGCCCGCCCCGGTTGCCGCCGAGCGAGATATAAAGATAGTCCCTGAGCCAGGTCGACAGGCTGATGTGCCAGCGCCGCCAGAACTCCTGCGGATTGGCGGCGAAATAAGGTTGGGCGAAGTTTCGCATCAGGCCGAACCCCAGCATCTTGGCGACGCCGCGGGCGATGTCGGTATAGCCCGAGAAGTCGCAATAGATCTGGATGGCAAAAAACCAGGTCGCCAGAAGGATATCCAGTCGCGACGGGTCGGGGCTGGAATAGATCGCATCCACCGAAGGTGCGAGGCCATCAGCTATAACGATCTTCTTGATCAGCCCCAGAAGGCAGAGAACCGCGCCCCGGCTGATGTTCTCCCAGCTCATTACCCGGGGCATCTCGATATTGGGCAGCAGGTTCTTCGCCCGCTCGATCGGGCCTGCGACGAGTTGAGGGAAGAAGGCGACGAACAGCGCGAAATCCAGAAAGTCTCGGGTCGGTTTCAATTCGCGACGGTAGACGTCGATCGTATAGGACAGGGTCTGGAAGGTGTAGAACGAGATGCCGACGGGCAGGACGATCGAGAGGATCAGGGGATCGGCCTCATACCCGATCCCCGCCAGCATCGCCTGGAAACTGTCGATGAAGAAACCGAGATACTTGAACACCGCCAGCATGCCCAGGTTGATGCCGAGCGAGAGCCAGAGCAGGCGTTTGCGCCGCCGCTCGTCTTCGGTGCCCGCAAGGGCAAGGCCAACGAGGTAATCCACGAATGTCGAGAGCAGGATGAGGCTCAGGAAGCGCCAGTCCCAGGCGGCGTAGAACACATAGGATGCGACCAGCAGCATCCGGTTCTGGGCTTTGTGCGGCAGGACCAGATAGGCTGCCATCACAATGGCAAAGAAGGCCCAGAAGGTCAGCTCCGAGAACAACATCGACTGAATACGCCTCGCGCCACCGATCACACCGGAGTGCGGTTAACACACTCGAAGCGGGCCCGCCGATGATTCAGATAAACTCCTTTGAAATCAAGCTTGGACTGCGGCTTTCAGGACGCGTTCGAAGCGGCTTGGAACCCGAAGGGCCTGGCGGGCCAGGGTCTCGACCCGTTCCGCCCATTTGTCCCAGGTCATCTGTCCGGCCCGGTCGAAGGCGGCATCCGAAAGCATCGTGTAGGCATCGGCATCCCCGGTCACCCGCTTGATCTCCTCGGCCCAGTCGGCGGGCGAGGCAAAGGCGGGCAGCAACGCACCCATGCCCGGCCTGACAAGCGACCGAACGCCGCCGGTTTCGCTGGCGATCACCGGCGTACCATGGGCCATTGCTTCGGCCACCACCATGGGTGTGCAATCGGCGCGCGAGGGCAGAAGCAGCAGATGCGCCTGCATGTACAGACAGGCCAGACGGTCGGCGTCCCGGGGGCGGTTCTTGTTCAGGAACCCCTCGCTGGTGATCGCGGGATGGTCGCGGTGCCGCTCGGGGCAGCGCCCGACGACGGTCAGATGCGCGTCCCAATCCATCGCGCGCAACCGGTCCAGCGTCGCCACGGCGATGTCGCCGCCCTTGCGCTCCCAGTCGAGGCCGACAAACAGAAGATTGAGCCGGTTTAGAGACGGTTTCCTGGGATTTGTCACCGGTAGATGGTCGAAGTTCACGCCGAAGGGTACGACATCGGGCCGAAGATCCGGCAAGGCCAGATCCCCGGGCGCGCGCGCCGCGATCTCGGACGATGAATAGATGGTCCGTACTGCTCCCTCGGCGACCCGCGTTTCGGCGGCATCTGCCCCCGCCTCGATCCGCCAACCATAGGCATCGCGCAGGAAGCCGGGGGTTGCATCGGTGACATGTAACACAGGACAGTCCGGATGGTCCCGGATCATGCCGTCCAGAAGTCCGGTCGCGACCATGCCGACCACCGCATCCAGCCTCCCGGGGGCAATCCGGCTTTTGTCGATGGCCGGTGCACGCGCGCCAAGCACGCGCGACAGAGGCCCCGGCGGACGGTGGCCAAGAATCGTCAGAGCCACTCTCGGCCGACGCTCCAACGCGCGGGCCGCGAAGAAGGCGGTTCCGGAGAAGGCGCGCCGGTCATAGGGGTTGTGGGGAGAGAGAAACCCGAGCGACAAGGGCGGTTCGGCGGGTGAAAGCGGATGGATGGACATGAGACGTGCAAACCTCGCGACGGTTACGTGCCCGGTCAGCCCCGGACCTGCGTCTCACCCCGGGCGGATATACCTCTTCTTGGTTATCCAATTATTAAGACCGTTGCGTTCCTGCGGCAGGGCGCGGGCGCTCAGTTGACCGGCTGATAGGCAGTCGGCCCGATAAACCGGTGCGGATTTCGCTATCAGGAGATACCCATGCAGAATGCCTTCGGAGACCGCCATCGCCGTCCGACCGACCCGCCGGTCACCGCTTTCGACATCACACCGAGTGATTCCGCCGATCTGCCCCACGTGACCACGTCGCTGAACGTGGCGACGCCGGGCAAGGTGCGGGTCACCACCCTTGACGGTTCGGTGACCGATCTGTCGGTCTATCCGGGTCATGCCTTTCCGGTTCGTGCCCGCCGTGTCTGGCTAACCGGCACCACGGCCACGGGGTTGCGCGGCTTGCTTTGAGGCGGCTCCCGGGGCAGTCCGAAACAAGCATCTCTTCCCGTCGCCTTGCCGCAATATCGCGTGAGCGGTGGGAAGCGATTCAATCCCTCCCTGAACGGCTCTGGCAGCTGGATCCCCGGGTGCCGGTCCCGGGCGAGAAACGGACCCCACGGAGTCCCGCAAGCGTGAAACTCGCGGCCCTGCTCGTCATCAGGTCCTCCCGCCCAATTGCACTTTCCAAGGTGGATTGAGGCGGATCGTGATGCAACACTGCGTCAGTCACCAGAGTTTGTGCCTTAGAAACAACGTAGCATTGGCATAAGCGGCCGCTAGATGTACGTCGTGTTCGGTGTTCGGCCAGTGACGCAGGAGCCCATGTCCACCCCCCCTTTCATCATCGTTTCACCGTGCCGAAACGAGGCGCGGTACATGCGACGCACGCTCGACAGCATGGTGGCGCAGACCCGGAAGCCCACCCTTTGGGTGATCGTCGACGATGGCTCGACCGATGAAACGCCCAGGATCCTTGCCGAGTATGCCGGGATGCACGACTGGATTCACGTCGTACCCAAGCCCGATCGAGGCCACCGCGCCGTCGGGCCGGGGGTCATCGAGGCCTTCTATGCTGGTCTCGAGACGGTGCGTGCGGAGGATTACGACTATCTGGGCAAGCTGGACCTCGATCTGGACCTGCCGCCCAGATACTTCGAGATCCTGATTCAGCGGATGGAAGACGACCCCCGGATCGGCACGTGTTCCGGGAAGCCTTACGTCAAGCGGGGCGCTGAACTGGTTTCGGAAAAGAAAAGCGATGACATGTCGGTCGGCATGACCAAGCTCTGGCGGCGGACCTGTTTCGAGGCGATCGGAGGTCTCGTGCGCGAAGTCATGTGGGACGCGATCGATTGCCATAAGGCGCGTCAACTGGGGTGGCGGGCAATCTCATGGGACGAACCCGAGTTGCGCTTCGAGCATCTGCGCCCCATGGGGTCGTCCCAGACCTCGATCTACACTGGCAAGCGGCGGCATGGTTTCGGTCAGTACTTCATGGGGACCGATCCTCTGTATTTTGCCGCAACCGCGATTTACCGCTCGATGGAGCCACCGGTCATTCTGGGCGGGGTGTCGATGCTTCAGGGATATTTCGGTGCCATGCTGAAGGGTGAACGGCGGTTCGACGATCCGGAGCTCCGCACCTTTATCCGGGCTTATCAGCGTCGCACACTTCGAGTGGGGCGCGCGCGCGCCATGGCCGAGGTCGAGGCCGAACGCGCGCATCTGTTTCATGGCCTGACGGCCTGACGCGCGTCGGCTTTGTTCAGAGGTTGAGCGCGCCGGCCGTCGGCGTCACACGTTCGGCTTCCTCGAAATCGTCGAAGGGCATGACGCCGAGGCCGCCACCGATGGCCGAAAGCGGCCTTGGCAGAGGTAATGCGGGTGGGCTTTGATACGTCGTCGGAATACTCGATTTTTGCGATTTCCGGTCCAGTTTCAACGCCCAGGTAACGCCGCTATTCCAAGTGGCACCCGACAGATTGGTGATGCGGATACCCGAGGTTTCGTAACCGACCGCGATCTGGCCCCGGCTGGCGTGAAAGAAGCCCACTCCCGACAATTGTATCTGATGGCGATTGTCGGTTGCCGGGAGCGCCAGCCAGTAGGCCTGGCCGGTGCCTGCCGGATAGGGCAGCGTGAAGCTGCCATTATTCGGAACGCTGGCGCCCAGCGTTCCGTTTTCCTGCCCGAACTCGTTGAACAGAATACCCTTGTAGCGCGGCGAGACGCCTGGAATGTCGGTGCTCAGGTCCATGGCCGCTCCAGCTGTCACCGAATTGTTCAGGTTCGGTCCGTGCGAAATGTTGTTTTCGACGGTCTTGTCGGTGAAGCCCTCGGAATCGGCGAACTCAGTCCAGACATGCCCTGGATCGTTGGCCGGGCTTTGCAGGTTCAGGAAGGTATTGCCGTAGACACGCACGGGCGCGTCTTCATTTCCGTCCGGGCCAATCTGGCCTGTCATATAGATGGATCCGTTCCAGGTATTCGGTTTGTATCCCGGAACGTCAGGCATCACGCCGATGACATTGCGCACGGTCAACCCGCCGTATTCTGCATAGATGAAGGATCGGAAGTTCATCGCGGTGCCAATCAACAGAACCCGGTCGATCAACATGTTTCCCGGCTGTTCAGGCGTGCCGCCGTTGTTGCCAGAAATAGTGATCTGATCGCTGCCGCCCTCACAGACGACACGCTCGATTATGAAACTCTTGTCGATCGCCCCATCGGTATTCATGCGCATGCAGGGCTGGTCGGTTTTATCGAACCACCCGCAGCGTGAGAACATGTCGCAACAGGCCACATACATATGGTCCAGATGGCCATAGCGCATCGGTCCGTGCTGGTTGTAGAAACTGTTCGTGCCCTCACCGTTCGGCGGACCGTTGCCGGCATCCACGTGCTGCTGGATCCTGCAGCCAAGCATGGCGACGAATGCCGCTGCGCCGGTCTGGTAGAAGATGCCCATATTCTGCCAATCCGTCACGACACAGTCAGCGAACCCCATAAACGAGGACACCTCTCCCGGTGTGCCATGGATCAGGTCGAAGCCGCTGAAATCGCACCGGCTGACGGTGAAATGCGTGCTGCGGTCGTTACTCCAGAACTGGAAGGGCGAGTAGGTCTGCTTCCCGGTCTCGCTGACAGGATCCCAGTCGCCGCGAAACTGCAGGTTGTCGAAGGTGCACCATTCGGTGGTGTGATCGGCATTATAGGTCTCGAATATCGGTCCGGAATCGAGGCCGTGGAGGATGGGCTTCGCACCAGCGCCCCAGGTGCCGACATGGTTCATGTAGTCGCCCGCCCCGGTGAATTGCAGGCGCTGAACTTCAGTCCGGAGATATTCCTGCCCGCGTTTGAACAGGATGCGCAACGGCCCCGATGCGTTGCCGATGGCACTGGCGAGTTGCGAGAAACTCGTCGCCCGCTGGCAACTCGGCTTCTCACCCGCCCAGGTTTCGCCGGGATCGTTCGAATAGCAGACCGTCTGCACGCCGGGAAACACCGAATCTGGGTTCGAGACGACAATCGTCGTCGAAGCGGTGCCGGTCGTGCCCGAACTATCGACCGCCCAGAGATCGATCACATAGGTGCCGGGGTCGGAGAAATGGAACGCGATCTTCTTGCCATAGGCCACATTCGGGTTGTTCCAGCCCGTGACCATGTTCTGCGGTGCGCTGTAGGGTGCCAGCGGCTGGCCGTTGATGGTCCAGATGAAGGTGATCTCGTGAAACGACGGATCATAGACCGCCCCGGGTCCCGGGCCGCCGGAGACATCAAATCCAGCGATATCGATGGCTTCGAATCCCAGAACGATCGGGGCCACCAGAATGCTGGGCGCAATGGTCTGAATATTCAGGGTACCCACGCTTCCTTGCCCCCACATAGACACGGAACCCGAAGACGAATTCCCGTTCTGCGTAGCCAAGAGTGCCACCGACGCCCCTTGGGCGAAACCCCTGAATGAAAGCGTAACCATTTCAGGTCAGTCCCCATTTTGCTGCCAGATAGGCATGGTGATCGGTCCGGTTCGTGATGTCTCCCGTAACGATCACTTCGGCCACGGCGCCATCGACCCAGGCATTCTTCGAGCGGTTCGTCATCACATGGAGGGCGGCAGTCGCATCGATGGCCGTGCCATAGGCCATAGTGGCGCGCGAGACGTTCGCGACAAAGATCTCGGCCATCGCCGCGCCTGTCCGGTCGAAGACCGCCGATAGGATCAGCGCACCGGCAAATGGCCCTCCCGTCAGCGAAACCGGGCTGCCGATACCGGCGGCGTTCAACCGGCCGTCGAATTGCGCGGCATTCTCGGCATCAATCTGAAAGTCGTTGGTGGCCTCAAGCGCCAGAACCGCTTCGAAGGCGTTTGCGGTGCTGTCAACGGCAAGCGCCAAGTGGAATGCAATATCGCCTGTGGCGGGGAAGCTCCGGGCGGTTGCTTCGAGGAAATCCGAACTGCCGTTGAAATCCAGCACGTTCAAACCGTTCAGGCTGCGGGTGCCGGTCTGAGGCTGCCAGGCGATATTGTTCTGGATGAGGGCTGGTCCACCGGCCTTGTCGGCCCATATGCTCACTTCACCCGAAGCTTCCGTGATTGTCGTGCCATCTGCCGCATCCCACCAACCAACGAGCATGGGATCGTCGCCTGGCGTGAAGAACTGGCCAACGCTTGCACTTGTGGCGTCACGTTGTCCGAAAATATCGGTCTGGGTCTCGCGCACCGACAGGCCGGGTCCGACATTGCCGGATTGCACTGTATAGCTCGGTCCGGTCGCTCCCGGAATGTCCGCGCCACCCAGGCGCCACTGTAGGCTCTGAACCGGCATGTCTAGCGCATCGTGCACCCAAAGCCCGCTCTCTACGGTCAGGACCTGGCCCTGTGCCACCGCGCCACTTATTGCGGGCGCGACGAGATTGACCGGACCACCTGCGAGGTCGCCGGGATCAATCGAATAGGTCCCGGCAAACTTCGCGGGAGATGTCACGGTGATGTCCAGAAGCCCGGCTTCTGCATGGATCACCAGTGTGCTGTTCGGCAGGGTTTCGACCGAAAGCTGAGGCTCGGCGATAGTGACATTGACCTGTCCGCTGCGCTGCTGGCCGAGGTCGTCAGCGATCGTATAGACCACCGTGTCGAACCCGCTGATGCCTGCAGGCGGCGTATAGGTCACCGTGTCATCGGCTTCGGCCACGGCCGTGCCAAGCGCCGCCGTGGCCGAAATCAGTGTCAAAAGCGCACCCTCGGGATCGAAGTCATTGACCAGCACGTCGATACTCACCGGTCCGCTGTCCTTCAGCACGCTCAGCACATCATCAATCGCCACTGGAAGCTTGTTCCCGCTCGACAACTGCTCTGCCGGGGCTGGCCCGAGCCAGAGATTATGCGGATCGAAGATGGTTCTCATCAGATCGCCTCGCGCACGACCAGGGCCTCTCCCGGCCCCTCCTTGCGGTAGCGGACCGCACTGCCGGCCGGGAACTGGACGGCATGGAATTCGTGCAGCGCCAGCCCGTCCTCGGGATCCGGAGACACAGTGGTGCTGACAAAGACGCTGCCCTTCCGGGTTTGCCAGATTTCATCCGTGGTCAGTGTGACCGGCGATGACCAACCGGTTGTCGCATCAGTAATCAGGGACATGAGGCGTGCTCCTCCAGTGCTTCCGAGTTGCCCTGAAGCTTCGGCAAAAGCCGTTTACGTTGGCTGATCTCTGCGTGCGTTGTCCCTAAAGCCAGCCGCGTCGGTCGAGTCCGGCCACCAGCGGCGCGCAGATTTCTGCCAACCGGTCGGCTAGGCCGCGCTGTGGCAGGCCGGTTTCCGGCACATAGCCGAAACGGTAGTAATCCACCGCGAAGTTGCGGGCGATCAGGGCCCGGTCGCAGGAGGAGATCTGCGTTCTGTTCTGGGTTGGCAGCGCGTGCGGAAAGCGGTCCTCGGTAATCTGTTCCCCTGTGATGGCCGCCAGCCAGTCAGCCACCTGGTTCAGCCCGTTCTCAAGGCGGAAGACGGCAGCCATCTCGGGAACGAAATCGCTTTGCGGTCGAAAGTGATTGTCAAAGGCATGCGGGGCTCGTCCCGCCGCCGCCAACATCAGCCGCAACCAGAAGGAAAAGGGAAGAAATGCCATAAGCCTACCCAGCCACGACCGGCATTGCCCGCCGCGTTGCCAGCGATACTCGCTGGTCATCCGGGCCACCGGGTCACGGACTACGGCGAAGACCGCGTCGGGCGCACGTGGCAGTGCGCTCACCGCATCTTCCCAGACAAGATGTTGTGGTGAGTTCGGCGGGGCGGCCAACCGCCATCCGCCACTGCGCCACCAGCGATCCCAGCCCCAGTGCAGATGGCCAACCGCATCGCCCCATCTGGCGACCATGAATTGCTCGACAGAGGTGCCGCCTGCCTTGGGGCAATGGGCAAACCAGATCAGGCGGTCGGGAAGTGTCAGGGATGGCATGGCGACCGGTGGCACGAAACGGGTTAGCGAACGGTTAATTCTGGACGTCTCCGGCGATGGGTTAAGCCTGTGTTAACCATGCGTGCGGAATGAACCCCCATGTTCGATGCATCCCCTGCCCCGCAGATTCGGGCCCTGGCTTTCTATCTCCCCCAGTATCATCCCGTGCCGGAGAACGATGCGTTCTGGGGTGCGGGTTTTACCGAATGGCGCAATGTCGTGCAGGCCCGCCCGCGGTTCACTGGCCACGCGCAGCCGCATCTGCCGGCCGATCTCGGGTTTTATGACCTGCGGGTGCCCGAGGTGCGCGCCGCGCAGGCCGATCTTGCGCGCGCAGCCGGGCTCTCGGGGTTTTGCTATTATCACTACTGGTTTTCCGGACAGCGTCTGCTCAACCATCCCTTCGACGCGGTGCTCGCCAGCGGTGCACCCGATTTTCCCTTCATGCTCTGCTGGGCGAACGAAAACTGGACGCGGGCCTGGGACGGCGGCGAAAGCGAGATTCTGCTTGCTCAACGCTATTCCGACACCGACACGGCCGCCCATGCCCGGCACTTGGCCCACGCCTTTGCCGATCCGCGATACATTCGGATCGGGAACCGCCCGGTCTTCGCCGTCTACAACACCGATGCGCTGCCCTGCCCGCGCCGCTGGAGCGATGCGTTCCGGGACGCAGCTCAAAAGGATGGTTCC
>JAOUMG010000581.1 GCA_029881635.1 Paracoccaceae bacterium
CCTTAGCCTTCGACGTAAGGAGTTTATCGAAGCTGCCGAAGCAACGGGCGTTCCGTCTTTCACCATCATCCGCCGCCATATCGTGCCCAACCTTCTGGGTATCGTGGCGGTTTATGCCACGTTGCTCGTACCTCTGATGATCCTGACGGAAAGCTTCATCAGCTTTCTGGGCCTTGGTGTGCAAGAACCCCTGACAAGCTGGGGCGCATTGATATCTGAAGGCGCAAGCACCATGAGTTATGGCACGCTGTGGCAACTGGCCTTCCCGCTATTTTTCTTCATCATAACGTTGTTCGGCTTCTTCTTCGTCGGCGACGGTCTGCGCGATGCGCTCGATCCGAAGGACCGTTGACATGGCATTGTTGGAAATAAATGACCTTGGCGTCAGCTTTGCGACCAATGATGGTGAAGTGAATGCGGTCAACGGCGTCACCTTGTCGCTTGATAAGGGCGAAACGCTGGGAATCGTGGGGGAAAGCGGATCGGGCAAAAGCCAACTCGCGTTTTCGATCATGGGGTTGCTGGCAAAAAACGGCACCGCACGCGGGTCGGTCAAATTCGCGGGCGAGGAAATTCTGAACGCACCGCCATCGGTTATCAACCCGATCCGGGCCAACCGGATCGCAATGATCTTTCAGGACCCGATGACATCGCTGAACCCTTACATGCGCGTGTCGGACCAGATGGCCGAGGTATTGATCCATCACAAGGGCATGGGCAAATCCGACGCCCTGCGCGAATGTGTGCGGATGCTGGATGCCGTGAAAATCCCCGATGCTGCGGGGCGTGTCCGGCTTTACCCGCACGAATTTTCCGGTGGCATGCGCCAGCGTGTGATGATCGCCATGTCATTGCTTTGCCGACCGGAATTGCTGATCGCTGATGAACCGACAACGGCGCTGGATGTGACAGTGCAGGCCCAGATCATGACCCTGCTGGCCGATCTGCAGCGTGAATTTGGCATGGCGACCATCCTGATCACCCATGACCTTGGTGTTGTGGCCGGATTTTGTGAGAAAGTAGTCGTTCTATACGGTGGGCGTGTGATGGAGCAAAGCCCGGTCGACCCGCTTTTCGCCGATCCCAGCCATCCCTACACGCGTGGGCTGTTGCGCGCGATACCGCGTGTGGATCAGGAAGACGAGGATCTCGACAGTATCCCCGGCAGCCCGCCCAATATGACGCGCATTCAACAAGGCTGCCCATTTGCGCCGCGCTGCGATTTTGCCTTGCCGGATTGTTCCGAACATCTTTCGCCCCTGACCGAGTTTGAACCGGGCCGTTTGCGGGCCTGCAACCGATCGCTGGAGGAAATTGCATGACGACACCCCTTCTGACGGTTGAAGACCTGCGCGTCACTTTCAATATCCGCCGCGAAGGCGACATGCCCTGGACCAAACCACGTGCGCTAAGGGCCGTGGGCGGGGTGAGTTTCGAATTGATGCAGGGTGAAACATTGGGGATCGTCGGCGAAAGCGGCTGCGGCAAGTCGACCCTTGCCCGCGCGCTTATCCAGATGGTTCCGGCAACCGGTCGTGCAATCTGGAATGGGAAGACTGATCTTCTGTCTCTGTCGCGCCATGAAATGCTCAAATATCGGGCTGATATCCAGATGGTGTTTCAGGACCCGCTTGCCAGCCTGAACCCGCGCATGACCGTTGGTCAGATCATTGCCGAACCGTTGACAACCCATCACCCCAACCTGAAAGCCACCCAGGTCAAAGATAAAGTGAAGGCGATTATGGACAGGGTTGGCCTGCTGCCGAACCAGATCAACCGCTATCCACATGAGTTTTCCGGTGGTCAATGTCAGCGCATCGGCATTGCGCGTGCGCTGATCGTCGAGCCGAAGTTGCTGATCTGCGATGAACCGGTTTCAGCGCTTGATGTTTCCATTCAGGCGCAGGTCATCAACCTTCTGGTCGAATTGCAGCGCGATCTGGGCCTGGCGATGATTTTCATCGCCCATGATCTGAGTGTCGTCAAACATATCTCGGACCGGGTGATGGTGCTGTATCTGGGGCGGACAATGGAAGTTGCGACCAGCCACGATCTTTACGCGGACCCGCAGCATCCCTATACGCAGGCGCTGCTATCGGCAGTCCCGATCCCCGATCCGGTTGCCGAACGGGCCAAGGTGATGATCCCGCTGGATGGCGATTTGCCGTCGCCATTAGCACCGCCATCGGGTTGTGTTTTCCGCACACGCTGCCAGCGCGCCCAATCCCGCTGTAGTGAAAAGGTGCCAGAGCTGTCGCGGCAGAACCATGCGGTCGCCTGCCACTTTCCCGGTCCGATCAGCATGCCAAGATCAATAATAGAACCCGCCTGACTTATGGCAGCTTAATTTGGGGCGTTCTCAAAGCAGGTTCAGCCGCGCACGACGTTCTGGGTTTGAACGCCCAGACCGTCAATGCCCAGTCGCATTACCTCGCC
>JAOUMG010000580.1 GCA_029881635.1 Paracoccaceae bacterium
CGCAAACGGCTGGATTTGCTAACCGTGCTGACGGTCTGCGACATTCGGGGCGTCGGGCCAGATACCTGGAATAACTGGAAGGCGATGCTGCTGCGCCGACTGCACGCCGAAACAACCATCGCCCTTGAGGCAGGGCTGGAAAACATCAACCGTGACAAGCGGCAGGACGAAAGCAAGCGGGCCTTGCGCGAATTGCTGAAAGGCTGGGACGCCAAGGCGCTGCGGCAAGAAACCGCCCGGCACTACGCCCCCTATTGGCAAGGGTTATCAACCGAAACTCATGCAGTTTTTGCCGAACTGCTGCGCGACATTCCCGACGATGCAATCCGCGTTGATATCAAACCCGACCTTGACCATGACGCCACCCGCGCCTGTTTCGCACTGGCCGATCATCCAGGGATATTTTCACGCCTAGCAGGCGCGCTGGCGCTGGTTGGGGCCAATGTGGTCGACGCGCGCACCTATACGTCGAAGGATGGATATGCCACTGCAGTGTTCTGGGTCCAGGACGCCGACGGCCACCCCTATGATGCAGAAAGGCTACCGCGCCTGCGCGCCATGATCGAAAGGACGCTGAAAGGCGAAATCGTGGCCCGCGATGCGCTGAAGGACCGCGACAAGATCAAGAAACGCGAAGGTCAGTTTCGGTTTCCCACATCGATCACTTTCGACAATGACGGGTCGGAAATCTACACGATCATCGAGGTCGATACCCGTGACCGACCGGGTCTGCTTTACGATCTGACACGCACGCTTGCGGCCAATAACATCTATATCGCCAGCGCCGTAATCGCGACTTTCGGGGCGCAGGTGGTTGATACCTTTTACGTCAAGGACATGTTCGGCTTGAAAATGCAAACGAAATCAAAGCAAGAGGCATTAGAGCGGAAACTGCGCCTCGCGATCACCGAAGGCGCCGAACGGGCAAAGGGCTGATGAAACCGATCCGTCTGATACGCGGCTTTCTGACTGTCGGCGCATGGACCTTGCTCAGCCGGATCGCCGGTTTTGTCCGCGATGTGCTATTGGCGGCCTATCTGGGCACGGGGCCGGTCGCCGAGGCGTATCTGGTGGCGTTTTCGCTGCCTAACATGTTCCGCCGGTTCTTTGCCGAAGGCGCGTTCAACACCGCCTTTGTTCCGCTTTTCTCCAAAAAACTGGAGGCAGATGAAGACGCACGCGGTTTCGCCGAGGATGCCTTTGCGGGCCTTGCCTTTGTGGTACTGATCATTTCGCTGGTGGCGATGGCGGCGATGCCTTGGCTGGTTCTGGCAATGGCAGGTGGATTTGCCGGTGACGAACGCCTGCCATTGGCAGTTGAATACGGGCGCATCTGCTTTCCCTATATCCTGTTCATTTCGCTGACGGCCCTGCTGTCGGGCCTGTTGAACGCAGGCGGGCGGTTCATTGCCGCCGCCGGGGCGCCGGTCTTGTTGAATGCGATTTTCATCGGTGCGATGCTGGTGGCACGGTATCTGGGCTGGGATATGGGCCTGACGCTAGCCTGGGCGACACCGGTCACGGGGCTGGCCCAACTGGCACTGGTTTGGTGGGCTGCCGCGCGCATGGGGTTTGCCCTGCGATTGAAACGCCCGCGCATGACACCCGATCTGAAACGGTTGTTGATTATAGCGGCACCGGCGATGCTGGCTGGTGGCGTGGTGCAGGTCAACCTGCTGGTAGGTCGCCAGGTCGGCAGTTTCTTTGAGGGCGCCATTGCCTGGCTGAGCTTTGCCGACAGGCTCTATCAATTGCCCTTGGGGGTTGTCGGCATTGCCATCGGCATTGTGCTTTTGCCCGACTTGTCGCGGCGTCTGAAAGCGGACGATATCGGCGGCAGCCGTCATGCCCTAAGCCGCGCCACCGAATTCGCTCTGATCCTGACACTGCCTGCAGCGGTAGCACTAGTGATGATACCGGTACCTTTGGTCATCGGTCTTTATGAACGCGGGGCATTTTCACGGGCCGATACGCTTTCCACGGCGCTGGCACTGGCAGTATATGGGGCGGGACTGCCCGCCTTCGTCATGCAAAAGGTACTGCAACCGCTTTACTTTGCGCGCGAAGACACCCGCAGCCCGTTTCGCTTCGCACTGTGGTCGATGGTGGTGAATGCCGGCCTGGCCATCGGTCTGGCCCCGTTCATCGGTTATATCGCGGCGGCACTTGGCACCACATTGGCGGCATGGTCGATGGTCTTCCAGCTTTGGTGGGGAACACGCGGCATGGGCGAAGCCGCCCGCGCCGATGACCGGCTGCGCGGGCGGATGCCCCGCATTCTGCTGGCCTCAGCGATCATGGGCGGGTTTCTTTGGGGGGCGCAGATAGTTCTGGCAGAGAGCACAGGCAAGTATGTGACGCTCGCGGTGCTCGTTCTCGGGGGGCTGGCTGTCTATGCTTTGGCGGCGCTGGCAACCGGGGCCTTTCGCCCGTCTG
>JAOUMG010000579.1 GCA_029881635.1 Paracoccaceae bacterium
CCTGAAAGCGGCGCGCGACAACCGCATCAACCTGCGCAAGGTCGGTACGACAAAAATCGGCATCTCGCTTGATGAGACCACGCGGCGCGACACCGTTTCCCGGCTGTGGCGGGCTTTCGGCATCGAACGCGAGGACACCGAAGAAACGACGGCGCACCGCGTTCCGGATGAATTGTTGCGGCGGTCGGAGTATCTGACGCACCCGGTCTTTCACATGAACCGGGCGGAAACGGAAATGATGCGCTACATGCGCAGGCTCGCCGACCGCGATCTGGCGCTTGACCGGGCAATGATCCCGCTGGGGTCATGTACGATGAAGCTGAATGCGGCTGCGGAAATGATGCCGATAACCTGGCCGGAGTTTTCCAACCTTCACCCCTTTGCACCTGCGGATCAGGCACAAGGCTATGCTGAGATGCTGACGGATCTGTCGGCCAAGCTTTGCACTGTTACGGGCTATGACGCGATGTCGATGCAGCCGAATTCCGGCGCGCAGGGCGAATATGCGGGGCTTTTGACCATTCAGGCCTATCACCGGGCAAATGGTGGTGGCGACCGTAATGTCTGCCTGATCCCGGTATCCGCTCACGGCACCAACCCCGCATCGGCGCAGATGGTCGGTCTCAAGGTTGTGGTGGTGAAGTCGGCTGAAAACGGTGACATCGATGTGGCCGATTTCCGGGCCAAGGCTGAGGCCGCAGGCGACAAGCTGGCCGCCTGCATGATCACCTACCCCTCCACCCACGGCGTGTTCGAAGAAACGGTGAAAGAGGTCTGCAAGATCAGCCATGAGTTCGGTGGCCAGGTCTATATCGACGGCGCCAACATGAATGCCATGGTCGGACTGGTGCGGCCCGGCGATCTTGGCGGTGATGTCAGCCATCTCAACCTGCACAAGACCTTCTGCATCCCGCATGGCGGCGGAGGTCCGGGCATGGGCCCGATCGGCGTCAAGGCGCATCTGGCACCGCATCTGCCGGGCCACCCGGAACTGGGTGGCAAAGAGGGGCCGGTATCAGCCGCGCCTTGGGGATCGGCCTCGATCCTGCCAATCTCCTGGGCCTATGTGCTGATGATGGGTGGCGAAGGGCTGACACAGGCGACAAAGGTGGCAATCCTTAACGCCAACTACATCGCAAAGCGTCTGGAAGGGGCCTATGACGTGCTTTTCAAGGGTGGCCAGGGTCGGGTTGCGCATGAATGCATCCTGGACACGCGGTCATTCGAAGACTCCGCGCATGTGACGGTGGATGACATTGCCAAGCGGCTGATTGATAACGGCTTTCACGCCCCAACGATGAGCTGGCCCGTGGCCGGAACCTTGATGGTAGAGCCTACGGAATCCGAAACCAAGGCCGAACTGGACCGGTTCGTGACCGCAATGCTGTCGATCCGGGAAGAGATTGCCCAGATCGAAAAGGGCGAGAGTGATCCCCAGAACAACCCCCTGAAACACGCGCCCCACACGGTCGAGGCGCTGATCGGCGATTGGGACAGGCCCTATAGCCGCGAAGTGGGCTGTTTCCCTCCGGGGGCGTTCCGGATCGACAAATATTGGCCGCCCGTGGGCCGGGTCGACAATGTCTATGGCGACCGTAATCTGGTCTGTATCTGCCCGCCTCTTGAAAGCTATATGGACGCCGCCGAATAGGCTGGTCCCTGCCAGAAGCGGCCAAACAAAAAACGAAGCCCCGGAACCGGTCCGGGGCTTCTCCTGATTCATCACATGTGTTAACCTGTAGCTAATAAGCGGCCGGAATGGCCTAAAAAACGAATGAAGGCAGGTATATGGGCATGAATGCGGGCCATCGCGGCACGTTCGTTATCACATGGGCACAAACCGAGATTGACAGTATCCGGGGTGCCCCTCTCTCAACCCTTACAGTCGGTGCGCAATGGCGTTGGTGGGGTGAAGCTGCACGCATCGACGGCCCGGGCGATATGCTGGTGCTCGACGGGGCGCTTGGGGTCAGCGAACTGCGTCGTCATGCGGCGCGATCGGTAGGGCGGTTCCTGCGGATGGCAGGTATGCAGCCGGATCGTGCCATGCCCCATCCCGTCATTGATCAGATCGCCACATCCGACCTTGTTCTTCATCAGGGCTTTTCCGTCACCGACGGTCAGGCGAGTTATGGGCTGACGGTTGCCAAGGCGGGTGACGGCAACCTCTTGCTGCTGTTCACCGGTCGGGTGCCACCAATGGGCACGGATCTTTTTGTCGTCGATCACACGGCAGATGGTATGGTTGCCGCGAGCGAAGCTGACCCTGCGGCGGGCGTGATCTGTTTTACGCCCGGCACCCGGATCGACACGCCCGACGGTCAACGCCTGATCGAAGATATCCGCCCCGGCGACCGGATCAATACCAAGGATGACGGTGCCCAGGAAGTGATCTGGACAGGACAGCGGCGAATGACAGGCGCGCGGCTTCATGCC
>JAOUMG010000582.1 GCA_029881635.1 Paracoccaceae bacterium
GCGGTCGGTCTGGAAGGGACAGCACAAGTCAGCCGGACGGACCAACTGCAACATGTCCCGACTGAGACGCGTGACACCCTGATCGCCAACACATTGCTGCATTGGCGGCAGGCCGCGAACCGTGGGCTGCCACTTTTCCTGACGCGTACCGAAACCGACAGCAGCGCGGATATTGCTGCACTGGCAACCGGCCAGGCCTATGCGAATTTCGTAACGGCGTTGGACAATCTGATCGACATAAGCGCCGCGCTTGGAAAGCCACCCAAAGTCTTGTCGGTAGGATTGGACTTCTCGCTTGAAGATCAGAACAGCGACGCCGCCGCCTATGCTGAAGGTATGCGGTCGCTCATGCGTAATATCGAACGCGATATGGGGCGGCGAGAGTTGCAACGGCCGATCTTCCTGGCAACCTTTGAAACCGGCGCCGAAAAATTGCATGAACACCCCTCGATCTTGGGGCAATGGGAACTTGCCTGGTCGCACGGATCACACTCTTTCGCCTTTTCGGCACCTGGCTATATGTACGATCAATCCCGATTTGGGCGGCCTGCCGATGACGCCCGCCTGCGCATGTCTGAAATGGACGCGCATGCCATTGTCGCCTTATCCACGCGCGAAAAATGGACGTGCCCGCTATTTCTGTTGGCTGAACAATGCGGCAAACAGATCAAGGTTACCGCTGAGGCGATGGAAGGCTTGCTGGTTGATCCATCCGATCCGTTCAAGGCAGGCAAGACCTGTGGGTTCAGCATCACCGGGACCGACACAGAGGTGAAAATCACCAGCGTCACCGTGTCCGATGACGACGACAAGACCCTTGTTCTGGAATGTGAGAGCGCACCCTCCGGCCCTAACCCCACGCTGCAGTATGCTTATGGGGGCAATAACAAAAACTGTGGGTCCGTGCGGGACATATGGGCCATGCCCAGCCGTGGCGGCGGTGCCGATCTGCATCGCTGGGCACTGCCTGCGATATTGCCGATCCGGTCGGGGGCGTTGTAGTGGCTATAATCTTCCCCGGCAGACTACCCCCCGGTGCGCTCGTCCAGGGCGGATCGCCGAAAACCGCAATGGCCGGTGAATTCACTGAAATTCCCGCACCGATATGGTTGACCGCCGATATTTCGAGTTTCGAATTTTCCGAAACAGCCCCCGGCAGGATTATTGCCTGGCAATCCAGTGGCAGTGTGAAGTTCAAAGCCGAGGCCGTGGCGGCCAACGAACTGGGTACCTTGTTCCTGCCCGCCCCAGGCCGGCTGCAATTTACCACCGGTACCAATTGCGGGATCATTCTGCCCGATGCTATTGCTGAGGCAGAAAACGTGACGATCGGTCTTATCTTTCATGCGGACGAAACTGAAGACCCCCGCACGCTGATGTCGTTGCAAAGCCGGGGTGACGACAATTACCTTTTCTTGTCCGGTGACGATGGCAACCTGCGTCTGACCCAGAAAACGGGGGATGAAGAGCTTGTCACGCCGTTACCCAATGCCGGGACAGGGGCAACGCTCTTGCTTTGCGCGGTTGAGCGGGACCGCGTTTACATGGGGGTAAACGGCGGGACTGCAGTGACGACCGCAACGGCCAGTACCCCTTCGGGCATGGCAGATCTGTTTCTGGGTTGCCGGAACGCCCGTTCGGGGCTGCATAACAAACTGGGGCGCTTTACCCTTACTGACGTGATGATCTGGCCGGGGAAAAACCTGCTGGCGGGGCCAAATGACCCCGCTCTGAACGCTGCCAAAGCGCTTTGGGCATCGAGGTCAGCCGATGGGATTTGACCGGTCGGCCATTGTTGACGGCAACGTCTGTGTCATCTGGATCGATGACATGATTGACATCTTCAGCTGGCGAAACGCTTTCGGCGTTACAATACAGACCCCCAACATCGATCGGTTGATGGCCGAAGGCACGCGGTTTTCAAACGCTTATGCCACCGTGCCCCTTTGCGCGCCCTGCAGGGCTGAAATTGCCACCGGCCTTTCGCCGTTTCGTACAGGTCTGGTTGACCTCAACCGGTTCTGGCGCGACGTGCTGCCGCCAACCGCATCATGGGTCTATGATTTTCGTCGGGCCGGGTTTCGTACCTTCACGACTGGCAAAACCGACGCCAACTACAAACCGATGCCAAGAGAATACCAGCGCATCCTGTTTCATGAAGACGTTGAGGCGTTGGACAAGGGGCGCAGAACCGGCATTCATGACTATCTTGACCGGGGTCCGGGCATTCAGGGCGTCAATCATCCCAATGATGACGGATCGCTGGACAAAACCTTCTTCGACTACGCCGTTGCGCAAAACGCCATCGACTACCTCGGGCGTGCCGATCCAGCCCACCGACATTTTATTCAGCTTGGCTTCAAGCATCCGCATTACAATCTCGTCTGCCCTGATCGGTTCTATCAGGCCTATGATGTGGATCAGATACGCT
>JAOUMG010000583.1 GCA_029881635.1 Paracoccaceae bacterium
TCAGCAAAAAAAGCGTCAAAACCGCCCAATGTGGTCTCTTCATGCCTGCCTCATCCAACATTGTTTCCATTTTTTAGCCACAATAACCCGGCAGATTGCTGGTGGGAATCCCAAAGCGGAACCATTTGACGACCAAAAGGCCAGATAACTGAATAATCCGCCCTGAACTGCCCGGCGAAAAAGGTATGCCAAGATGAATATGCAGGTTACGAACGTCCTCGCACCCACACCGCCCCGGACCATGGAAGAAACCGGGCTGTCGATGGTTATGATGCGTGACATCCTTCTGAAAACCATTTTCCGGATGAATCTGGAGCTTGTGTCCGATATCTCGCGGGTTATCGCATTGCCTATTCCTGTGACACAGGAACTGATCGACATCGCGCGAAGCCAGAAACTGTTGGAAGCGACTGGTACGCTTCATGCCAACTCAGGCGGCGAAATGGGCTATCAGTTGGCCGATGCGGGCAAGGCGCGCGCACTCGATGCCCTGGGTCAGTCGGAGTATTATGGCGCGATGCCAATACCCCTCGACAGTTACCGCGAGCAGGTCAAACGCCAGTCGATCCGCAACATTCAGATGACACGTCACCAGCTGACGAGCGCGATGGGCCACCTCATTCTGCCGGACAGCCTGCTGGATCACCTCGGGCCTGCCGTCGGTTCCGGCCGCTCGATCCTGATGTATGGCCCTCCGGGCAACGGTAAATCCTCCATCTCCAACGGCATTCGTGACGCCTTGGGCGATAAGATCTATGTGCCGCGGGCCATCGAATATTCCGGCCAGGTCATCACCGTCTATGACCCGATCGTCCATTCCGCGGCGACCGCCTCGACAGATGACCCTTCCGCGCTTCGCCGTTCCTCGAACCGCTTTGACAATCGTTACGTCCTGTGTGAACGCCCGACGGTCATCACCGGCGGTGAACTTTCGCTGGAAATGCTCGACCTGACCTATAACCCGACGGCGCGGACCTACACCGCTCCTTTGCAGCTGAAGTCGACCGGCGGCGTCTTCATCGTCGACGACCTTGGCCGTCAGGCCGAACCACCGCAGAAGCTGGTCAACCGCTGGATCGTACCATTGGAGGAATCCAAGGATATCCTTGCGCTTCAGTCAGGCGAAAAGTTCGAAGTTCCCTTCGACACGCTGGTCATTTTCTCGACCAACTTCCACCCGAACGAGATTTTCGACAAAGCGGCACTGCGGCGGATTTTCTTCAAAATCAAAATTGATGGGCCAAATCAGGAGAATTTCCTGAAAATTTTTGCTATGGTTGCTAAAAAGAAAAAAATGGCCCTCGACGAAAAGGCGCTGGTGCACCTTCTAAAGGTAAAATATCCAACGATTGATAATGTTTATGCAAACTATCAGCCAGTTTTCCTAATCGATCAGATGATTGCGATCTGTAATTTTGAAGGGATACCTTATCAGATGAGCCCAGAACTTATTGATCGTGCGTGGGCAAATATGTTCGTACGTGACGAAAAGATCATCCATTAATGGATGGTATCGGCATAGCCGGGTCAAACCGCGCCGGTCCGCGAATGCTGGCACGCCTGCATGATGCGGGAATTGCGGCTTGTGGTTTCTGCCTGCACCGCTCCAATCACTGTTTGCATGCGAACGGTCTTGATGACTTTAAACTGGGTCTGCGGGTACTGTTTTTGATCCCGCATGACATAGCTGAGGCAGAGGCACTGCTGTTTGAAACGGCTGCGCTGGTCAAAGTAGCTGGTTCGCTTGAAACCATTGTCATCGCCTCCACGCTGTCACCAAGATATGTCCGGGCACTGCGGGGGCGCATTCCGTCGTCCATTTCGCTGGTCGATGCACCCTTTTCCGGCACGGTGCATGCGGCGGAAAAAGGTGACCTTTCGTTCTTTCTCGGGGGTCGGCGCGACGAAATCGAGCGGCTGCAACCGATATTCTCTGTATTAGGTAATCAGGGCGTACGCATGGGCGGCTTTGGCGCGGCGATGGCGGCGAAGGTGATGAACGATTTTCTCGCCGCTACGTCGACGGCGATGACCCGAATCGCGCTTGATTGGGCCGAAGCTCAGGGCATTGACGAATCACGCCTTCTGGAAATGACCAAATCCTCGCTTGGCAGCGGCCATCTGATTCAAGGCAGCGATATGGTCAGTTTCGGCACACGTGATCATGCCGATGAGGAAGCCGTCAATGACCTGATGCGGAACGTTGAAACTGCCCTCGATACGGCGCTTGCCGGTGCGCATCTGACGCCCCCCCGCGCCGTCGAACAACTGGTTCGCAGTATTAAGTCCCGCGCCCTTCACTGACACGGCATTGCGTGTGCTGCTGCGTCACATAAACTGACGCAATGCAGCCTCTGCCCGCCAATTTCACCAGCTGGTTTTCCCGTCAAGGGTGGTCGATTCACCCGCATCAGCAGGCGCTGCTCG
>JAOUMG010000584.1 GCA_029881635.1 Paracoccaceae bacterium
TCAGAGCTTTTTTTCGATCGATGAGTTTTCCGGGCTTATAAACTACGAGTTCACGCTGAAGACCTATGGCGAACTCTTTCGCCCGGCGAATTATGACATCATCCTACGCACGACCACCATGGCCGCGTGCGTGACCATCGCCGCTGCGATTGTGGCCTTTCCCATCGCCTATTACGCCGCGCGTTATGCAAAGGGCCGGATGAAGGCACTTTTTTACCTCGGAGTGATGCTGCCCTTGTGGTCTAGCTATCTGGTCAAGGTCTATGCCTGGAAACTGATCCTCGCCAAGGAAGGCATCGTTACCTGGGCGACTGACAGCGTTGGTCTTGGCCCGGCACTTCAGGCGGTGCTGGCGCTGCCGGTCATCGGTGGCAATTCGCTTTCTGTCAGCTATATCGGTACCTTCCTCGTTTTCCTATACGTCTGGCTGCCGTTCATGATTCTGCCGGTGCAGGCAGCACTCGAACGGGTGCCGGGCAATCTGTTGGATGCGTCAGGCGATCTGGGCGCCAGCAATGCCCAGACATTCCGCCATGTGATCTTGCCGCTGGCCTCGCCGGGGATCGTGGCGGGCTCGATCTTCACCTTTTCTCTCACGCTTGGCGACTACATCATCCCGCAGATCGTCGGATCGTCCCGGCTCTTTATCGGGCAGGCGGTCTATGCCCATCAAGGCACGGCTGGGAATATCCCTTTGGCCGCAGCCTTCGCGGTGGTGCCGATCCTGATCATGGCGGTCTATCTCTGGTTCGCCAAGAAAAAGGGGGCATTCGATGCCCTCTGACATCCGCGCCCCTTTGTCACTAAAGATTGCCGCCGTCGCGGGGCTTCTTTTCCTTCACCTCCCCATTCTCTTGATTTTCCTTTACGCCTTCACCACCGAAGAACGCAGTTATCAGTTTCCACCCCCCGGGCTGACATTGAAATGGTTTGCCATAACCTGGGGCCGCCCGGATGTTTGGGAGGCACTGGCGCTGTCTGTCAAGGTTGCGGCCATCTCGACTCTTATCGCGATGGTTCTCGGCACGCTTTGCGCTGCTGCCGTCAGTCGCGCGCGATTTTTCGGACGCGAAGCGATTTCGTTGCTGGTGATCCTGCCCATCGCGCTGCCCGGCATCGTCACAGGCATTGCGCTTCGCTCGGCTTTCAGCCTGGGCGACATCCCGTTTTCGACGCTGACGATCATTCTCGGTCACGCCACTTTTTGTGTGGTTGTTGTTTACAACAATGCTGTTGCCCGGTTCCGCCGTTTGTCGGGCAGCATGGTCGAGGCGTCGATGGACCTTGGCGCCAACAGCTTTCAGACCTTTCGCTATATCATTCTGCCCAATATCGGAACGGCGCTGATGGCAGGCGGCATGCTGGCGTTTGCCCTTTCGTTCGATGAAGTGATCGTGACCACCTTTACCGCAGGCCAACAGGCAACCCTGCCGATCTGGATGCTGGAGGAACTGGTGCGCCCGCGCCAGCGCCCGGTGACCAATGTGGTGGCCATGGTCGTGGTCCTGGTGACGTTTCTGCCGATACTCGGGGCCTATTACCTCACGCGAAGCGGGTCGGACACGGCTGGCGGCGGCAAATAGCCGGTAACCGAGAATTGTCAGTTCTACCGACGAAGCTGCCTTCCCACATCAGGGCAAGACTACATTGAGCTTTCGGCTCGAAACCTCTCTACCCAAGATCGGCTGATGTCATCCGATAACTTTGCTGTTGCCGGTGTTATGCCATCCGATACCGATTTATCCAAACCCAGTTCCTCAAGAATATCGGACAGAATCCGCGAAGGGTTGCGCGAAAGGTCGTCGTAGCTGATGCGCATCGGGGTCAGAGCTTCCCTTGCGAACCAATCTTCCCAATCCTTGTCCGCTTGGGTCATTTCCGCGACGTGCTGCGCGATCTTCGGTGCATCATAGGCAAGTTCCCGTGGTGCAGAAAGGCGCTCCAGATCCTTGCCATCTGCGGTTTTGTGCCAAAGGCCGGATTGCTCGGCTTTCAGGCGCGAAACAGCCTGTTCTAGTTTGTCGGCACGCGTCAGGTGGATAAACAGTATTTGCCCGAAAGCAGCCTGAAGACGCCCGGCATCCGAAACCGAATTCGGGAACAGCAGGCCGAGCTTTTCCAACAAGAAATCAAAGCTATGTTGCTGCAGGCGCAGACCAAAAATACCAGTGTTTCCGGACCCATATGCGATGGCTGCGTCAAGAACCGCCACCAGCATGTCATGTTCACCGTCGTATTGGTCGGCAGAAAGGCCGTGATCTTCGAGCCAGGAAGAAACCGATGGCTGGTGAAAATGTGAATCAGGCACACCTGCTATTCTGGTCGATTGCAACAGCTTGCAAAGCAGGGTGCTGCCGCTCCTTGGGCTGGTGCATATGATGTAGGATCGGTATTGAGCCATCGGTTATGTGCCTGGTTCAATTC
>JAOUMG010000585.1 GCA_029881635.1 Paracoccaceae bacterium
GCATCGCGATGCCCTAGGGTTGACAAAAGCCCAGGCAGTTTGAGGTTACGATGTGTTGATTAGCTATCCAAGCCTGAACATAGGTGGACAAGAAATCCCGGAGACCTGCTGGACAAACGTTGGACAAGATGCAGGTTATCGTTCTAACTATTTATAAATAAATTATTATCGTTTCCCTTAACCGGAATCTAACTGACGTTCGGTGAGTGCTGAGGGACTTGAACTCGTCACACATATCGGCCCAAATCTGCATCATTTCCAAGCGCTGATCCCAGTAAGTGGCACGGTTATAGGTTCGTCTGATGGCGTTCGTGTCTTGGTGCGCCAATATCGCTTCGATGACGTCCGGGTTGTGCTCCCGAGAGTTAAGGATCGTGCTGGCGGTCACGCGAAACCCGTGCGCGGTCACTTCGTCGCCCGAGTACCCAAGCCTTCGCAGAACGGTGTTGAATGCATTTTCAGAGATCAATTTCCGGTTTGATATCAATGACGGGAAGAGCAGATCAACGCCTTTGATCTCCGACCAGTTGTCCATCACTATTTCAAACGCCTGTAGAGACAACGGGACTTTGTGCTCGCGCCGCATCTTCATCCGTTCTGGCGGGATGGTCCATGTTCTGGCTTCAAGATCGAATTCGCTCATACGTGCGCCACGCGTTTCGCCAGGGCGGGTGCAAGTCAAAATCTGGAACTTCATAGCGGCTGGAATGACTGGCCAGCCGGTGTATGCGTCCAAACGGCACAAGAGCTGTCCAAACTCCTTCTCATCCGTGATGGCGGCTCGTCCCTTCACTTTTGGGGGTAACAGTGCGTCTTTTAGCGCAGCGGATGGATCAGCTGGTGCGCGCATCGTGACCATTGCCAACCGAAAAATCGCTGAGATTGTTGCCCGCAGCTTTTTGGCTGTTTCTCGGCGACCGCTTCGTTCGATTGGCTTGAGGAGATGCAGCAGTTCAGCGGCGTTGATTTGATCTATGGGCCGTTTGTGCAGCGGCTTTGCCAAATCTTCGATGTGCCAACGTTTCTTGCGCAAAGTGGCATCGGCCAAGCCACGATCCACAAGCGTAACGTAGTATTCGTCCGCCACTTCCTTGAAGGTCATGCGGGCTTTCACATGGGCGTCGATGTTGTCCAACTTCTTTTGAACTGATGGATCGAAACCATCTTCTAACAGCTTCTTTGCTTCGTCCCTTCGCTTTCTAGCTTCAGAAAGTAGGATGATTGGATACTGGTCTATACTAAGAATCTTCTCTCGACCCATAAACTGATAGCGCAATTGCCAGGATTTTGTGCCGCTTGGGCGAACCAGAAGAGACAGCCCCAAACCATCACTCAGCCGATAGGCCTTATCCGTCTGTTTTGCCTTGCGAATCTTAAGGTCAGTCAGTGCCATATTGGGTACAGGATTAGAATTCAGAAAATTTCCGCTCTGTACCCAGGTTTATACCCAAGAATTGGTGCGATTTCTTGGGTACAGGCGGTCAGCTATGTTCAGCTGTATAGCTTAAAACTCGTTGTTTTTCAACGGCTTTGAGCAGTTATGTTCTGGATGGATGGTGCCCAGGAGAGGACTCGAACCTCCACGCCTTGCGGCACACGGACCTGAACCGTGCGCGTCTACCAGTTCCGCCACCTGGGCAGGTGTCTTGGACGGCGATGTAAGGCTATGGGCGGATAGTGTCAACGGGGTGAATAGCAAAACTTGCTGCTGGCGGATTGCGCCTTGTTCGGCGGGGTCTCAGACGTTAATCAAGTACAATACTCAGGTTTCGGAGGCGTATACATGTCCAGGCTCGTGACCATTTTCGGCGGTTCCGGATTCGTCGGGCGGTATATTGCCCGTCGTATGGCAAAAGCGGGTTGGCGGGTGCGTGTGGCCGTAAGACGCCCAAACGAGGCTTTGTTTGTGAAGCCTTATGGCTCGGTCGGTCAGGTGGAACCGGTTTTCTGCAATATCCGCAATGATGCCTCTGTTCAGGCAGCCCTTGCAGGGGCGGATGCTGTCGTCAATTGCGTGGGCACATTCCAAAAAGGCGGCAAGAACAACTTTGATGCCATTCAGGTCGAGGGCGCGGGGCGGATCGCCCGGTTGGCAAAGGCCGGTGGTGTGACTTCTTTAGTGCACATCTCGGCCATCGGCGCGGATGCCGGCAGCGAAAGTGACTATTGTAGGACCAAAGCCGGGGGCGAAGCGGCGGTTCTGGAGGCTTTTCCAACGGCAATGATTTTGCGGCCCTCAGTCATTTTCGGGCCGGAGGACGGGTTTTTCAATCGGTTTGCGGGCCTTTCCCGGTTTGGTCCGATCCTGCCTCTGGTGGGGGCCAACACACGGTTTCAGCCTGTCTATGTAGAGAATGTCGCTGAGGCGGCCGTTCTGGGCGCGACCGGTGCTGCGACCGGTGTTTATGAGATTGGCGGGCCCG
>JAOUMG010000586.1 GCA_029881635.1 Paracoccaceae bacterium
AGGGGTAAAAACCGCCTTCAAGGTCAGGATCGCCGGGCCAGCAGCGCGCTCGGCCACTTTCGGGGCGGTCACCTCGGCGCCGACCATCATTTCGGCCAGCTTGTGGCGGTCGGTCGCGCCGGTTGCGACCTCGCCCACCAGCTGCCCGTGGCGCAGGACGAGCACGCGGGAGGTGATTTCCATGACCTCGCCCAGTTTGTGCGAGATGAAGATCACCGAAAGACCCAGCGCCACCGCCTTGCGCAGCGTGTCAAAAAGTGCCCCAGTTTCTTGCGGCGTCAGGACCGCTGTCGGTTCATCAAGAATAAGGATGCGTGCATCGCGGTAAAGCGCCTTCAGGATTTCGACCCGCTGGCGTTCACCCACGGTCAGAGTGCCGACCTTGGCGCCCGCATGCACAGCCAGCCCGAAATCGCGCGCGAGCTGTTCGACCTTGGCACGGGCGGTGCGCACGTCGAGCTTCGGCTGCCACATCGACGCCGTGCCGAGCAGGATGTTTTCGAGTACCGTCATGTTGTCGGCCAGCGTGAAATGCTGATGCACCATGCCCACCCCCGCGGCCAGCGCGGCGCGCGGGTTGCCGGGCGGCAACCGTTCACCAAAGACCTCCACGCCGCCCTCATCAGCGGTGTAATGGCCAAAGAGGATGTTCATCAGCGTGGTCTTGCCCGCACCGTTTTCGCCCAGAAGGCCGATGACCTCACCCCGCCGCAAATCGAAACTGATCGCGTCATTCGCCGTCAGCGGGCCAAAGCGTTTGGTGATGTTGTCGAGGCGGAGAACAACCTCCGCCCCGTCATGCGTATCCATTACGCGGACGCAGGTTCGCCATCGTTGATCTCGACGGTAAAGGAACCGTCGCGGATCGCGGCCTCGCGTTCGGCCACGAGCTTCATCGCCGCTTCGGGCACCTTGCCTTCGAACGTGCCAAGGGGTGCGAGCGAACAGCCGCCTTCCTTCAGGAAGGAATAGACGCCGTAGTTATCGGCGGTAAATGTGCCCGCTGCGACCATTTCGATGGCTTTGTTGAAAGTCGGTTCAAAATGCCACAGGGCCGAGGCGACAACCGTCTCGGGATAGTCGCCTTGGGTATCGATCACATTGCCAATGGCCAGAATGCCCTTTTCCTGCGCTGCATCCGACACACCGAAACGTTCAGCATAAAGCAGGTCCGCGCCGTTTTCGATCATCGCGAAAGCAGTTTCCTTGGCCTTCGGGGGATCGAACCAAGAGCCGATGAAGCTGACCTGGAACTTGATATCCGGGTTCATTTCGCGCGCACCGGCCATGAAGGCGTTCATCAGGCGGTTAACCTCGGGGATCGGGAAGCCGCCGACCATGCCGATATTGCCCTTCGACATCGCGCCCGCGATGATCCCCGACAGATAGGAGGCGTCCTGAATATAGTTATCAAAGACGGCGAGGTTCGGGTTATTGCCATCGGGCAGGAAGCTGGAGCCCATCAGGAAAGCGGTGCCGGGATATTCGGCAGCCACTTCGCGGGCCTCCGTCTCGGCCCCGAAAATTTCGCCTACGATCAGTTGCACACCCTGTTCGGCATATTCGCGCATGACGCGGGGATAGTCGGTATTGGTGACGTTTTCGGTGTAGGTATAGGTGACCTGACCTGCATCCTGTGCGGCGACGGCCGCCTTGTGGATGCGGCTGACCCATTGCTGTTCGACAGGCACGGTATAGATACCTGCGACCTTGATCGGGTCGGCTGCCCAAAGCTTTTTCGGCGCCCCGACGACCCCGGTTACAGCCAGCGCCGCCGCCGAGGTCATGACCCCGCGCCGCGTCAGTCCACGGGTGATGATTCTTGCAGACATTGGTTTACCCCCAGTTGTTGTTTCGCATTTCGAAATTTATTTTATCAATTGGTAAAGTTTTTTGAGATTCGCGCAACGATATTCTTGCACAAATGCGGCGGCATCACAGCCCGCAGACTGCGCAATTCACCGCGTCGATACCACGACACCCCGAAAGACCACGGTCAATGCGTCACAAGCGACCAGCCCATCCTGGGTGCGCGTTCATATCCCGACGTATTTGCCAAATTGCGGTGCATCCGGGCCCAGGCCCTTGGCGGCAATGGTTTCCATCACCGTGCCCCCCACCATGAAGGCGACGCGGTCGGCCACGGCCAGCACGGCATCGACCCGCTGTTCGACAAGGATTGTCGCCACACCGGTCGCTTTCAGCGCCACGACCGTATCGCGGATATGGGCGATCATAGACGGCTGCAAACCTTCGGTCGGTTCGTCCAGCAGCAGCACCTTCGGTTCAAGGCAAAGCGCGCGGGCGATGGCCAACATCTGCTGTTCGCCGCCCGACAATGTCCGCGACACTTGCCCCAGCCGCGCCCGCAGCAACGGAAAAAGCGACAGCACGTTGTCGCGCACCCGCGCATCACGAC
>JAOUMG010000040.1 GCA_029881635.1 Paracoccaceae bacterium
ACCGATCCAGCAGAGCACCGGTCTGACGCAAGAGCGCGCCAGTGTCCCGCCCGCGCTCATGGGCCAGTGTCTCGCCCCAGGCCAGCACCGGCTCGGCCAGCCGTTCAAAGGGCGTAGGTTCGCGCCCGGCCATCGGATCACAGCTTCCCTTCGGATTTCCAACGCCGCAGCGTCTCTTCGCCAACCTCGAAATGCATTGAATCCTCACGGCTATAGGCCGCCCCCCAGAACCAGCCCTCATCGTTGAAATACTCGGCCAGGATCAGCAATCCGAACTGTGTGCCGCCATCGGCGAAGGGATCAAGCTGGCCTTCCAGCGTCAGGTCGATCGCCGTTCCCCACGAATGGTTCGACACTGACGTCGTCGAGCCACGGATGAACCGGGCGCAAAACGCGCCAGCCGTGCCGACCTTGGCGTAGATATCCGGGTCGCTCTGCTGCAACCGCTGCATCACCCGCTCCAGACTGTCGATCGCCTGACGCAGCATGGTCACCTTGATCGGCCCAACTGTCCGGGTCTCCATCAGGGCCTTCAGCCCGGCATTGGTCACCGGCTGACAATCGGCCGAATAACTGTCGCGTGGCGGCCCGAGGATCTCCATCATCGTGCGGTTGCGCGGCTGGGTGATACCCTTGTTGAAACGCGACTTGGCCAAGAGCATCGCCTCGGTCAGCGCCTCGGTCTCTGGCGGGTTCTCAAAATCTTCGTCGGGCAGATCCATTGTTGCGCCAGAAACACCCGGCGTATCTGCGCGACCCGTCGCGGGCGCCCTGTTGGCCAACAGGCTCAGATCTTCGCGCAGTCGGGCCATGTCCGTGCGCAGGGTCGCGACCTCGGCGGCCAGACGGGCGCGCTCGCCACTTTCCTCAGACAGCGCCTCTTCAAGACGGGTCAGGCGCAGCTCGACGCCGCTGTCGGCGGTCTGCAACAAGGTCGAGACAACGGCAAAGACGATGGCTGCGATGATGACACCGATAGCGACGACGACAGGTCCGACGAGATTTCCTGGCTGCATATGTCAGGCCTCACCAATGTCAATCACGATGACAGAGACATTGTCAGGCGCACCTTGCGCCAGCGCCTCGGCAACCAGGGCGCGGCAGGTATTCTCTGCCGTTGCAGCCCCCGCCAGCAACTCTTCGATCGTCTGCTCATAAACACAGCGCGGCAGCCCATCGGAACACAGCATGATCCGATCGCCCTGGATAAGCGGCAAAGTGGCAAACTCGACCTCAAGGCCGTCATCGCCACCGACGGCCCGGGTGACAATATGCGATTCAGGATGTTGCTCTGCTGCTTCCGGGCGAAGCTCGCCCTGATCAATCAGATTCTGCACAACCGTGTGGTCGCGGGTTATCAAGCGCAGCTGCCCCGCTCGCAGCAGATAGCCGCGGCTGTCCCCCGCCCAGGCAAAATGCGCGCGGGCCCGGTCGATGATGAGTGCCACCACCGTCGAGCCCATCTGCCCCAATCCCGGTGTGGCGGCCAAGCGACGCACTGCCGTATTGGCCTCCGACAGCCGCTCGGCCAGAGCTGTTGCGGGCTCTTCCTCATCTTCAATCTGCTCCAGGCAGTCAATGACGATGTCAGAGGCGACATCCCCGTGCCCATAACCGCCCATGCCGTCAGCGACGGCCCAAAGCCGACCGGACGGATCGGTCAGTATCGAATCCTCGTTCCGCTCGCGGATCAGGCCCCGATGGGTCAGTCCGGCACCCCGCACTGTGGGAAAAGCTCCGGCGACGAGAGGAACCACAGTTGTTGCGCCTCTCATGTGACGCCGCCTATCCTGGCGCCTGATCCGGCGCGCATCCGACAATTCAAAAACATGGCCGCATCCGCAAAAAAGGTTGAATTGAAAACCTGACCTTTATAGCGTAAACTGTTTTCGCGGTTAATGCTCCTTATTTTGGTGGATTTCATGCGGCTTCTGGCACTCTGCGCGACTGTACTTGTTCTTTCTGCACTCCCGCCTTCCCTGCAGGCGCAATCAGTCACGGACGCGGAATTGCTGCAGATGTTTGAGAACCAGCGCGACGCTTTCAGGGCAGCCCGTGCCAGCAGCACGGGCATGACGCGTGGGCTGACATTAATCACGCTGGATAATGTCGAGGTTACCACAGACAGCCCGAACCTAGCCGCACCGGCGGTCGGCGATGTCAACGTGGGTCTTGGCACAAGTGCGGATGAGGGCGCAATTTCCCTTGGCGCGGTTCCCCTTGCACCATTGGAACCCAATCAGGATCAGATCGCCTCGGCGGAAGGAACAACGCAGGTTCAGCCTGTGGTTTTCGGCGATCTGGCGCCCGAGTTGCAGATCAATGTCCATATAAAATTCGACTTTGATTCCGCCGCGCTGACAGATGCCCAAAAACCCCTCCTCAACCAGCTTTGCACCGTGATGCGCAGCAGCGACATCTCGCTTTTCCGCATTGTCGGGCATACTGATGCCTCTGGTTCCGACGAATATAACGAAAAGCTGTCGCAACTGCGCGCTGGCGAGGTGCGGCGGTATCTCATCAATGATTGCGGGATCGCCGCCGATCGGCTAGAGGCCGTGGGCCTGGGCGAAAGGTTCCTTGCCGACAAGGCCGACCCCAACGCATCTGAAAACCGGCGGGTCGAGTTTCAGGCCCTCAGCTGATGGGTTTCATGTACTAATCTGCAGTTCTGTTGCCGGTTTCAACTCGACCGCAACAGGACTTTTGTCGAACCAACCGCCGCCGCAATCTGCTGAAAATGGATCATGCGGCGCTGCGAACTCTCGGTTGACCGCAACAGCACTGTGGCCGTCTCTTCAATGACCGCCTGAGCTTCGCGCATCGCGCGCGCCTCGGCTTCGGGGCGAATGGCATGAATAGGCGGCAAGCGCGGCGCAAGAGAGCCGCCTTTGAGACGCGGGCGCACCGGCGCTGCCGACGGGTCGCGGTTGCGCTTAACGATCGCCTCCAGTTCGGTGGCGGCTTTTGCCAACGCCTGTTTGACGGGCAGATACTCGCCAGTATCGGGCAGCTCACGCGACATTTGCCAGAAATAATATCGCACACAATCGATACGGTAGCGTCGCTCGAGCGCATCCGGGCCGCAGGTTTTCAACGCCCCGGCGAGAACCTTGGTGATCTTGTCCGTGTCGCTATCGTTGAGAAAGTAGTATTTGCCTTTTCGGTTGTAGTCATTCTTTGAATTTGGTGCCTGCGATCCGGCGACGCCGCTGCCGGGCCTGTTCTGGATAGCGTATAGGCGCTCAGGAAACACCGGAGCGAGATCAGGATCAATCCAGTTCCCGCCCAGCCAATTCAACTCGATCACGATGCGGTTTGCGACAGGAGTGCCTTGGCCGGGCACCGCGCAGAGCAGTGTCCATGACACGCACGCAAGCAAAAAACTGCAAGCGCCCAAAGGCCTGTGCCCCCGGTTTTTGAATTTGCTCATGGCTCTACCTCCGTTTCGCTCAAACCATAGGCCGCGCGAATACCACGCTGGGTGCCGGGGCCAAAATCTCCATCCACCGCGCCGTTGTAAAACGCATTCCGGATCAGCACATTCTGCAGCGCGCGCCGCGTTTGCGCGCTAAACATCTTGGGGCGCTCCAAAAGCAGATTGAAAACATCCGAGTTGCCCGAGCGCAGCGCTTGATACAGGTATTCCGCGGCAACATCCGGGCCTTTGCCATGCACAAGGCCGTCGTCGATCAACGCCGCGAAATTGAACATCGCCTGCGGATGGCGCAGATCAGCGGCACGTTCGAAAAACGTCAAGGCGCGTGCCGGATCCGCCGGAAGGCCAAGCCCTCCATGATAATGCAGGAAGCCGAGATCGTTTATCGCATCGGCAAATTCTTGCCCCGCCGATTGTTGGTATAGCGCGAGCGCCCGTTGCGGATCGGCCGCGACACCAAGGCCTGTTTCGTAAAGCTTGGCAAGTTCATACTGCGCTTCGGCAGAGCCTGCGGTCGCGGCCTGTTCCAAAAGAGCAGCGGCATCTGTGGGTGCGAAACCCCGCGCTTCGGGATTGAGTCGCATATAGGCAAGGCCAAGCAGTGATCGGGTGTCGCCGGTCTTGGCCAGAGCGGCAAGCTGCACTTCCTGTTCAGGCCGCAAGGCCGACCAGGCCAGCCTGCGGTCATCGACCGCAAGCGCTTCGCGTTCTTCCGGCGTGCCGGATATGTAGAACGGTGTACCTGGCAGAGACCCGTAAGTATGCGGCTCTTGCCGATTGCCGGTTGCGGCCAGCACCTCGTCCCTTACCTGCCGGAACATCAGGCTGATCTCGAGCCCTGGCTCGGCCAGCTTGTCGATCAGCGCCAGCGCAAAGGGGCTGTTATCGCCCTTGCCATCCTCGGCGACACTGCCATCGCGGGCAGCAAAAGCCACCAGTGAGCCGCGGTCTGGCACAGGCGGGGCCAGACCCGCGCTGCCCCGTGTGGCCGTCGTCGTCGGTTCAGAAGTCACCGCCGGTTCTTGTGCTATGGCATCGCCAAAGGGATTGTTGCGGCAACTGTCAAGAATGACGATGCGCATTTTGCGCGCATGGTCCACGGCCGCGAGCAAGTCTTTGAGCGACACCGACTGGTTCTGAACATCCCGGTTCGATCGTATTTCTGCATCAACCGGGATCAAGAAATTCTCGCCCTGAACCTCTACCCCGTGGCCGGCAAAGTAGATCAGCGCCAGATCCGCCGTTTCGGAAACGAAAGCAAAATCGGCGAGTGCCGCCAAAAACTCCTGCTGAGTTGCATCGATCAGGGTCGTTACGTCAAATCCGACCTCCGTCAGTGTTGTGGTGATCGCTTTGGCGTCGTTGGTGGTATTGCGCAGTTTGGGGATACTGCCATAGTTACTCATGCCGACAACCAGCGCCATCCTGTCGGCGGCCACCGCAACAGTCGTCAGACCGCAAACTACAAAGCTGGCAATTACTATCCGGCGGAGCAAATTCAGCATAAGGCGAACGGAGCCTCCGTATCGAAATTCCGTTTCGAGGTTCGGTTATCAGATTACCGCAAAGACCAAAGACTTCTATGCAGATTTTCCGGGCTTGCCACAAAATACAGGTGAGATTACGATTCTTCGGCGGCTATATGAGGTTTTCCAGAGCGACATTTGGGTTGCCCTGCATCGGAGCCCGGCAACTGGGCGCGGGCGACGGGACACTTTCGAACCTGCGACCGCTCAGCGCGCCGCTAATGCCGCAAGGGCCGTGCCCACGTCCAGCATCCCGACACCGTGCTGGACCGGGCTATAGCCAGGAAAATCGCGCTTGGCGCTTTCCTTCAGGATCGCCACCAGTTCGCGCATCGAAAGCACTTTGCCTTCACGTTGATTGAACTCCTCCATCAGTGCCAGAGCCGCTGCGACCATCGGTGCCCCCATCGAATGGCCGGAAAACACCTGATAGCTACGACCGCCATCCATCAAGAGCGGCAGGCCGGGTTCGGCAACCCTTTCGGTCATGGTCGAGAGAACATTATAGGAAGGCGTGGTAATGCAGTAATCCTTGGCCAGTTCCCCGCAATCGTTCAAGGGCGTCGCATAGGCGCCACCCATGGCCGCCTCAATCTCAGCGTCAGTGCTTTCCTCGGTCAAGCCCTCGGGCACCACCATCACCACCGAAAGCCACATGTCACGATCAACTTCCGGCGCCAGTTCAGGCAGGGCGTTGAGGGCCGAAGTGTCACTGCCGAAGTCGTTGTTGCTCTCGGCAACCAGATAGACGCCGCCCGCCTGCTGATAGGCGGTAACCGCTTCGGCCACCTCATTCCAGACCGGCGTTCCCGACAAAAGCGCCATGGCGACAATCGACATGTCGCCGCCATTCACGTCGACTGCACGCTTCAGTCGCGCCTGATCTTCAGGCGACAGTCCGGCCAGGGCCGGGTGAGCCAAGGCCTTGTCGATCCCACCAGCATCGGCGATCTCCACCACATCTGCCATGGACAGCGAGCCGGGCGCCAGTGAGATAAGTGCCGGGCCTTCGAGATTGAAACTGCCAGTAGTGATCTTGCTCTCGCCGCGCCGCATCACATCGCTGAGAGCGGTGGCAAAGCCGCCAAGGATGCGCTCGAGGTTTTCATTTTCGGACACATCGGCTAGGGCCGTGCCATAGGCGCCGATATCATAGAAATCGAGCGTTGCCCCACTAGCCACCCCCTGAACGCCCTTGCCGTCAGCATTGGCGGCAATTGTTTCGGCGATATGAGTGCCATGCCCGTCACCCGGCGCGAGCCGGTCGTGTTGAAGCGACAGCGGCCCCTCACCGGCTTTCACCTCGCCCGGCGTGCTGGCCGCATCAAACTGGCGGGCAATCCGGCCTTCCAGATCAGGATGCTCGGGATCGGCGATCTCGCCCATCACTGTCACACGAACACCCTCGCCCGTCAGCCCGATCCCGGCGATTGCCGGGCCGGCATTTATCTCGGCAAAATAGGCAAACGGTCAATTTCTGGCGCCGCCAGAAAATCCTCGTCCAGCGCTATCATCTCGCTGCCGTCCCGGCCGAGCCCGTAGAGGAAATAGCCTGCCAGACCGGCGATCAATGCGGCGCCAACGGCCACCAAAACAGAGCGTCGGGGACAGGAGTTTCCGGACATGGGCCGATCCTTTCAGGGCAACGTGATTGCGCATCCACGAGGTTGGCACGTCACAAGACCCGCTCACTTTGTGATGACTTGAGATAACCCCTTTAAAGATTGCCTAGGGACTTGGAAAGGAGCAGCTCTGTTGCATGGCCCACGCCGTTACGTCAACTGCGCCGCCGCTCATCGACCCGTTTCAGCAGGCGGTTGCTTATCTGCACCTGATTGGCGCGATCCTGACCAAGAAGCAACCAGCCACCCAATCAGCGGCAACCAGCGCGGCATTTGACATCTGACAGCCGCCTTGAAAACGACGCCGCTGGATCGATTTTCCACTTCCTTCGCCGCGAAGGTGTGTCATTCAATGACACCGATGCCAATGCCATAGAATTTCGCTCGGAAAGCAGAAGTTTTTATGGTAGCTTCAGTAAAGATCGTTGCAATGGGGAATTACACCATGTCGATTTTCAGAAACCTTGCCGCTATTTCGTCGGCCTTCGTGCTGCTTGCTTCTTGTGAATATAGCCTCGACCCGGTCAAACACGATAATGCAGCACCCAAGATCAAAGCTTCTACTGTGCCTGCAACCAGCAGCGCTTCCGGGAGCAATTCGTCAGGTGTCGGATCGTCGTACTGAGCCCGGCGGATGACGGATTTCGATGTCGTCTATCTGGCAGACCTCAGGTTTCCCGGCGGCACTTCAACTGGCCTGATCAATGAATTGAACGCGGCATGTCGAGCGGGTCTGAACATCGCCGTCCTGCCGGTGCAATCCCCCATCCTGACCTTGCGGCGCCCGCCCAACGACGCTGTTCTGGCGGCGATTGACTCGCTTGGCGTGGCGGTCGTCGCACCGTCAGACCCCATCCGGACGCGACTGGCTCTGGTCTGTCATCCCAGCCTGTTCAACCAGCCCTCCACCATGCGGATCAGGATCGAGGCCGGAACCGTCGCTGTCGTGGCCTGGCACCCGCTCATCGATGCGGCGGGAGTCGTGCAATACGATTTGCACCAGATGCGAGAGATCATCCGGTACGAGCTCGGGCAAAGTGCTATCCTGCTTCCTGTCGGGCCCAAGGTTCGCGACGGTTTCGTCGCGATGGGAGAGGCCGACTGCCTCTGGGATCGGGATTGGCCGGCAATAATCGATGTCGAAAGCTGGCCCAAGGCTCAGCCTCGGGCGGCGGATGGTCGGTTGGTGATCGGCAGGCACACAAGACCGGATCTGCTGAAATGGCCCGACGCCGATATCGCGCGTCTGGTTTATCCGGACCGATCACCCTTCGAATACCGTATGCTGGGGGTCGATCATGCGCTGCAGGCCGCTTTTGATCCCTGGCCCGCCAGATGGGCCGCGCTGCCCTTTCGTCGCGGCGCGGCAGAGACCTTTCTTCCTGCACTCGATGTCTATTCCTACTACCACTCCGATGCGTGGATCGAGGCCTTCGGCTTTAACATACTCGAGGCACTGGCCACCGGTATTGCAACCGTCCTGCCGCCGCACTTCGAACCGGTCTTTGGCGACGCTGCGATCTATGCCGAACCTGACCAGGTGGCGGAAACCTATGACAGGCTCCTGAATGACCGAAGCTTTCGTCTTCAGACGGGCGAAGCGGCGCGGCGAAAGGTGACGGCCCGGTTTGGACCTGACCGTTATCCGGTTGTGATCGACCAACTCGCGGGTCCGCGCAAGGCGGTCAGAAAATCTCGACGCGGGCAATCGGCATTCCAAGGCAAGAACCCCCGTATCATGGCAATAACCTCGAACGGCGTCGGCGTCGGACATCTCGCGCGCCAGCTCGCAATTGCAGGAGCGCACAGAGATAGTGCAGAAACGGTGTTCTTCTCGCTGTCAAAGGCCGTATGTTTTGCAGCCGAAGCCGGTTACTGCACAGAATACCGGGCATTTCACCGCCAGCTCGGCATCGCTTTTGAGCCCTGGAACCGGTATCTGACGACCGAACTGGTCGAAGCGATCAGCTTCTACCGTCCTGATGCGGTCATCTTTGACGGCAACATACCCTATGAAGGCATGTTGAATGCCTTTGACGCGTTTCCGGCGCTCAGGCGGGTCTGGGTTCGTCGGGCGATGTGGCGAAATCCCGAACCTGTTGCGATAAAGCGAGCATCCCATTTCCATCTGACGATCTCTCCGGCAGAAATCGCCGCGACAGCCGATCCGGGGTACGATATCGCGGCGGATCCAATGGTTGCACCGGTAGCGACCATCCTGCCGCTCGACCCGGCCGATCGCTATGACCGGCGTACGGCGCGCCAGAAACTCGGTTTGGACCCCGACCGTGAAGCCGTTCTGGTCCAACTCGGATCTGGCAGCAACTACGACATGAAACTCGCGCGCGACATGACGCTGGAGCGACTGCTGTCGGATCCCGATCGCGACGTCGTTGAAGTTCTGTCACCGGCCCGGCAGGAGATCGTGGAACCCCTGTCGACGCGGCATCATCTGGTGAACCTGTTTCCGGTGTTTCGATACTACCGGGCCTTTGACTATACCGTCAGTGCTGCCGGTTATAACAGCTTTCACGAAATCGTCGCGGGCACGCTGCCTTGTCTCTTCGTCGCGAACCGCGCCTCTGAAATGGACCTTCAAGAAACCCGCGCCGATTTTGCCGTCCGGTCAGGATGG
>JAOUMG010000587.1 GCA_029881635.1 Paracoccaceae bacterium
GACCCGGGTACCAAGGCAACCGCATCGACGCCAAGATCGCGCGCAATGCGCCGATGCGCGGCGTAACGATCACTCATTTACGGTATCCCCCCGGATAAAAAAGGGCGGGGCCAAAGACAGGCCCCGCCCAGGTTCTGATCTTACTCGGCGATATCGACGCCGTAGAAGATATGGCCACCCAGCGGGTGGACGATGTAGTTCTGAACCTTCGGGCTCATCGCCATGAACACGACCGAGTGCGCAACGGTTGCCCACGGGGCTTCACGCTTGAAGATCACCTGAGCTTCTTCGTAAAGCGCTGTACGCTCGGCAGGGTCCGACACCGTCTTGGCTTTCTGGATGATGTCGTCGAACTCCTTGTTGCACCACTGGGCACGGTTCGAACGGGTCACACCGTCACAGCCCAGAAGCACGGCAAGGAAGTTGTCCGGATCGCCGTTGTCACCGGTCCAGCCCAGAAGAACAGCACCGTCACGGTCGATGGCCTTTGACCGCTCAAGGTATTCGCCCCACTCGTAGGAAACGATTTCGACGGTCACACCGACCTTGGCAAAGTCTTCCTGCATCAGTTCGGCCATGCGGCGGGCGTTCGGGTTATAGGGACGCTGCACCGGCATTGCCCAGATCTTCATCGACAGATCCTTGACGCCTTCGGCCTCAAGCATCGCCTTGGCCGCTTCGGGGTCGTACTTGTCGTCCTCGATTGCGTCGTTATAGGACCACATGGTCGGCGGGATCGGGTTTTTGGCAACTTTGCCCGAGCCTTGGAACACCACGTCGATAATGGCATTCTTGTCGATAGCCATGTTCAACGCCTTGCGGACATTGGTGTTGTCGAAGGGTGCTACTTGGGTGTTGTAGGCCAGGTAGCCGACGTTCAGGCCTTCCTGCTCCATCATCAGCACGTCCGGATCGGCCTTAAGTGCCGCGATATCTGCCGGATTCGGGTAAGGCACAACATGGCACTCGCCGGCCTTCAGCTTCTGCTGACGTACAGATGCATCGGGTGTGATGGCGAAAACCAGATCATCAATGGCGGCCTTGCCGTTCCAATAGTCCGGGTTTGCCTTGTAGCGGATCACAGCGTCTTTCTGATAGGCCACGAAGCTGAACGGACCGGTGCCGATCGGCGCCTGGTTCATCATCTCAGGGGTGCCCGCCGCCGACATCGCATCGGCATATTCAGCCGAGTGAATGGACGCAAAACCCATCGCGAGGTTGGCGATCATCGGAGCTTCGGGGCGGTTCAGAACGAACTTGACGGTGTAATCGTCAACCTTGACGATTTCCTTGATCAGGTCCGGCATGGACATGCCGTTGAAGTATTCCCAGGTGCCGCCCGATACCGTGTAGTAGGGGTTGCTTTCCAACCGCTGGCGGTCGAACGAAAAGACCACGTCATCCGCGTTGAAGTCGCGGCTGGGGGTGAACAGTTCATTCGAGTGGAACTTGACGCCCTTGCGCAGGTTGAATGTGTATTCCAACCCGTCAGCCGAGGCTTCCCAGCTTTCGGCCAGGCCCGGAACGACTTCGGTCGTACCCGTCTTGAACAGTACCAGCTTGTCGAAAATGGTGTGTTCGGAGGCATCAAAGGTTGTGCCTGACGTGTAAAGCGCAGGGTCAAAACCTTCGGGTGATCCTTCTGAACAATAGACCAGCGTCTTGGCGGCGGATGCGCTCGCGCCCATCGCAGCCAACAGCAGGCCCGCAGTCAGGTTGCGTTTGAAACTCATTCGTTTTCCTCCCAGATATGCGGAATTCGCTTCCGCTTTGCTTTTTGTATTTCTGACGGATCGAGATCCGATACGTCAGCTTGGTTCCCTTGCACCGGTTCTGTCAAGCCGCCGTGCACAAGGATTTCTGGCGTTCAATACCTGACTTTGCGGCAGGTGCTGAGCCAAAACGAAGTGTGGGTTTGATTGTTTCAACCCGCATACAAGAATCGTAACTTTGTGCCTCGTCCAAAGGTGTCATTCGCTGTGTCCAGACTCCAGATCTATGACGCGGATACCGTCGGCCACTTTGCTGTCACTTGATGCCACTGACGGTACGACCGGAGAAGAGCGGGTCGGGCCGCGAAACAGCGCCAGCGTCCCGGTCCACAGTACCTTGGCCGGGGTGTCGCTATCATTATACCAGGAATGCGGGCGGTTGCCGCTATGGTGCAAACTGTCACCGGCCTGCAGGCGAAACTCCTGACCTTCCAGAACCTGCGTCACGCTGCCTTCAAGCACAAAGACAATTTCTTCGCCCTCATGACTGACGGTCTCTGACACATAACCGGGCGGCACATGCAGGATGAAGGACGAAATCTCGCTGCCCGGAAACTCTGCCCCGAGGCGTTCATAGACAACCGAAGACCCGTCGATGGAAAACCGGGGGCGGTCGCTCGCCGTGGTCAGCGCGTCAA
>JAOUMG010000589.1 GCA_029881635.1 Paracoccaceae bacterium
GACCGCGCATTCCCGGTTTCCGTTGGGGCCTGTAATGCCCACCGTTGCATTGGCCGCAACCAGCCCCGGAACAGCATCGCCCGCAGGCGACCCGTTGCAAAGGTTGCCGACCATGGTCGCGCGTCCCTGCACCTGGGTCGAGCCGATCAGTTCAAACCCTTCGACCACACCGGGCCAGAGCGCAACAACACCCTTATGTTCGCCAAGCTCGGCCCCCGATACTGCCGCACCGATCCGAAAACCACCGTTTTCGGCCTTCACATCGCGCATGCCGGGAATTTTCTTGATGTCGACCACCAGATCGGGCTCGACCATCCCGGCTTTCAACTGAACGAGAAGGTCGGTGCCCCCGGCCAGAACGCGGGCAAGTCCCGGTTCTTTCGCCAAAAGCCCTGCGGCCTCATCAGCGGTTTTCGCGGCTACGTAGCGCATGGTGCCCCCTTGGTGGTCTTTGTCCAGATTCTTTGTGCTGCCCCAGCGTGGCACAGCACCATCAGCGCGGACAATAGCAATCAAACCAGAAAGTGGAAGAGCGCCATATGTCTCAGTCGCGTCAGATATCTTTCATCAACCGTAACGCATCATAGATCGCGGCATGCGTGTTGCGCGCCGAAACCGCGTCGCCAATGCGAAACAGCTGAAAACCGTTCTTCGGCCCGCCATTCAAAGTTTGCGTACGACCTTCGATGAGGGCGTCATAGGCCACTTCGCCGAGATTGGACGAATGAGGCTTCAGTTCGAAGTAAAGCTCGTCCAGTGGCAGGGTCCCGTAGTTGATGACGATCTGGTCAAAATGCCGGGTTTTAGCCAGCGGCATGTAATCACTGCCGATCGTCGCCTTCAGCTGATTGCCGTCGCGGTGAACGGAAGTCAGACGATAGGTCACGGTAAAGGTCACATCCTTGTCCTGCATGGACCGCATATAGGGAACCAGGTTCATCGCCATGACATCAGGGGCAAAACTGCGGTCAGGGGTCATGATCTCGACCTTGGCGCCGGCTTTGGCCGCAATCTCGGCCGCCTGCAGCCCTGCTTGATCACCTGCATCGTCGTAAACAAGTACATTCGATCCGGGCTTCACATCCCCCGAAATCAGATCCCATGACGATACGACAAGGTCATTTCCTGCCTTCAGCACATCGGTACGGGGCAGCCCACCGGTTGCGATGATCACAACATCAGGATTGAGCCCCATCACATCTTCCGCCTCAGCCCAGGAATTGAAGCGGAACTCCACGTCGCGTGCGGCGCATTGCGCCATGCGCCAGTCGATGATGCCGATCATTTCCGACCGGCGCTTGTTCTGGGCGGTCAACCGCACCTGCCCGCCGGGCAAATCGGCCGCCTCAAAGACCGTTACGCGATGCCCGCGTTCGGCAGCGACGCGTGCCGCTTCCAGCCCGCCCGGGCCCGCGCCAACAATCACGACGCGCCGAGGTTCCTTGGCGGGTGGGATGATGTGCGGCATGGTCAGTTCGCGACCCGTCGCCGGGTTATGGATGCAAAGCGCCTCGCCCGCGCCGTAGATGCGGTCAAGGCAATAGGTCGCACCGACGCATGGGCGGATGTCGTCTTCGCGCCCCTCCCGGATTTTCTGGACAATATAAGGGTCGGCCATATGCGCACGGGTCATGCCCACCATGTCGAGCTGCCCGGATACCACGGCGTGGCGCGCCGTCGCCACATCGGGGATACGTGCGGCGTGAAAGGTCGGCAGACCGACTTCTGCCCGAACCCGGCCCGCCAGATCGAGGTGGGGCGCCGACCGCATTCCCTGAATGGGGATCATGTCGGTCATCGCCGGGTCGGTGTGGATGCGGCCACGGTTGATGTTGAGGTAGTCAACCTGTCCGCTGGCCTTGAACATGCGTGCGATGTCTAGCCCCATCTCCTCCGTGATGCCGCCCTCCTCAGCCTCGTCGGGCGCAAAGCGGGTGCCGACGATGAAATCGTCCCCTACCCGGCGGCGCACCGCGTCGATGATGTCGAGTGTCAGGCGCATCCGAGTGGCGAGGGATTCCTTGCCGTAGGGGCCGTCGAGATCATTGGTCAGCGGCGAGATGAACTGATCGAGCAGATGGCCGTGGGTCATGATCTCGACCCCGTCAAGACCGGCAAGCTTCATCCGCTCAGCAGCATCGGCGAAATCGCCGATGATGCGGGCGATGTCCCAATCCTCTGCCAGTTTGGGAAAGCGGCGGTGGGCAGGTTCGCGGTCACGCGTCGAACTGACCGAGGGCAGCCATGCCCCCTTGTCCCAGCCGGTCCGCCGCCCGAGATGGGTAAGCTGGATCATCACCGCGCAGCCGTGATCGTGGCATTCGTCAGCGAGCTTCTTCATCCAGCCGACAACCTCGTCCTTCCAGACGAGCACGTTGTTGAAGACCGGCGGGCTGTCGCGGCTG
>JAOUMG010000588.1 GCA_029881635.1 Paracoccaceae bacterium
AAGAACACCATGGTGCCGCGGGCTACGACGCCCTGGCTCAGGTCATTGTCGAGCTTTTGTTCTGGATAGGTTTCTTTGGTATTGAACGGGCGTAGGCGCTTGTGCAGCATGGGGTTTCCTTGAAATTTATCCGTGGTTCATGTGGTTTCGGCGGCATGGACCCGCCCATTCAGATAGCAGGCGAAATCGTAATTCGGGCGTTCCAGATGCGACAGATGGCCGGGGCGGGCCATGTCGGAACACAGGCCGTCATAGACCTTTTCTGTGCAGCCCCGGTCTTCGACATTGACGTCATCAAGCAGTTTCTTGACCGCTGCAAAATGGCTTTGTGCGTCGGGATCATTGACGAAATCGGGTGACATGCCCCCGCCAAACCGAATGCGGACCTGACCGACGCCATTGGGATGCAGTGACAGATACCAGAAATAACCTGGCGTCAGTGTGATGAGCAGGCTTGGATAGATGGCCAGCAGGAACGTCATGCGCCGCCTGTCGCCTGTCAGCCTTTTATTGGTGGGATGGGCATTGGCCAGCTTGAATTCAGGGTCCTTCAGTATCCAATGGTAGTTGAAGGCCGGTTTTCCAGGAGGGCACACCATTTCATCCAGTTTGGACAGCCCGCCGATGGTACCCGCATGGCAAACCGGCAGGTGATAACTTTCCATGAAGTTTTCGGCCAGAACCTTCCAGTTCGTGTTCCAAAGATGGGTTTCGAAAAACGTCTGTGTATAGGTCTCCATGGCAAAATCGCCAATCAACGCCTCGACCTCGGCCAATTGCTCGGCTACAGGCGGCGCTTCCGGGTTCAGCGTCACCATCACCCAGCCGAGCCATTCTTCGCAGCGTATCTGGGGCAGGGCATAGGCATCCTTGCAGAACGCTTCATTCAATGTCATCGCCGGAGCCCCGCGCAGCGATCCATCGAGGTTGTAGGTCCAGGCATGATAGGGGCAGACGATGGTTCTTGCGTTGCCGGACCCTTCCAGCAATGTCGACATCCGGTGCAGACAAACATTTGACTGTGCCCGCAGCTTTCCGTCGCGGTCGCGGATTACCATGATCGGCTGGCCTGCCAGTTCCAGCGTGGTGTAATCGCCGGGATTGGCCAAGGCGTCAGAGCGGGTCACACAAAACCAGTCGCGCTTGAACACATGTTCAAGCTCAGCCGCCAGAAATTCGTCGCTGGTATAAACGCTTTTCGGCATCGCCCGGGCGGTCTCGAACGGTTGGGCCACATTGGCCGCCAATTCGGCAATCGGGTTCAGACTGGGGTCGTGATGGGACATGACGCGGCTTTCTACTTGCGGGACTTGCCCCATACCTTATCCGAAAGCCCGGCCGCTTTGTGGGCAAATTCGAGCGGTCCGTTCCAGTCGAAGTTCCGGTAAACGGCTGCCAGTTGCGCAAAGGGCGGCGACTGGGCAAACAGCTGGAACGTCAGACGGTGCCCGGCATAATCGGAGTTCAAGAGATCGCGTGCCAGACCCAGCAGTTTGCGCCGGTCATCGGCAACCCATTCGTCATTGATCGTATAGAACTTGTCGAGCCATGGCTTGGTGCCCGGTGCCGCGAAGCTCGCGGCATCTGGGGTCACGCAAATCTGCCCACCACAAAGCTCACGGGCGAGGTGCATCATATGGGGCAATCCCGTCAACGCATGAACCCGGCCCGACATCAGCATGGACTGGTTGGGCATCAACAGACCGCTCGGGCTTTGTTCGGCCAAAGCAATGGATGCCGTCAAAAACGCATCGATGCCTTCTCGCCAGACCGCCAGTTCAGACAGCTTTTCCTGCACGGCTTGCTGTTTGTCCAAACCCGTCTGGCGCACATTCCAAAGTGCCGCACCGATCATAAGGTCTGCAAAGGAAAGCGTGCGTTGCACGAAGGGAAAAGCGGAATAGCGGTGGAGCGTGGCACGGATGAAGCTGGCAGCACGGGTGTGCTGGTAAAACAGCACATCTTCCCAAGGGATCAGCACATTGTCGAGGATCATCAGGGTGTCGATTTCATCGGCGCGGTTCGAAAGGGGGTAATCTTCGACGGGTGCACGACCGGCAAAGCCTGTCCGGCATATATGCTTAACACCCGGCGCGTTCATATGAACGATGCAACCCAACGCATAATCAGACAGCTCTGCATTGCCCCAGTTGGCGATGGTGGGTTTCAGGAATGCCTGATTGGAATAGGCGGCGGCGGTTTCGTACTTTGCGCCACGGATGATGATGCCGGCATCGGTTTCCTTGACCACATGCACAAGCATATCGGGGTCCTGATCCTGCGGGGCCTTTGAACGGTCGCCCTTGGGATCGGTATTGGCCGATACGTGGAAAGGGTCGTCTTTCAACACCGTATGGATGTGACGTTCGATATTTTCGGCAAAGCGTGGATCGATCTCGTTCAGG
>JAOUMG010000590.1 GCA_029881635.1 Paracoccaceae bacterium
CTGCATGATTCTGATCGAAGCGGGCGAACGCAGCGAAAGGGCGCATGACGCCAAGGTACTATTCGCCTCTCAGCTTGCCGGGCGCGGCTATGCGGTTGCGATAGATGACAAATCCGTTCCCGATGACCTCGATCGCAACCAGAAATATGAACTGGCGCCGCTGCTGGTGGAAATGCCAGAGGCCGAACTGTCCCATGTGATTGTCATCGGTGCAGAAAACATCAGTGACGAAACCCTGATGCAACTTCGGAATTATGCGCTCGGGCCAGATGTTGCCGTCTCAGGCGTCGGAAGGTTTGCGGATGTTCAAAGCCTTGCCGGATCGCGGGCCAAGATCGCCTATGCGCTGGGCCGCGAACCCAATATGGTTGATCTGGGCGATATCAATGCCAAACCCCTGGTGGAGGTTTCTGTATCACCGCTTCTGGCCGCAGCCACAAATCAACGTGCTATTGCTGAACCTCCGCGATTGTTCGTGTTTCTTCCGCCGGATCTGTTGGAAGATCCGATGACTTTGCCGATACTTAGCGCGATGGACCAGCTTCCCGGCGTTCGCCTGAGCTTGATCGTCACCGGCAAAAGCAAGGAAGTAATCCGTGCCTCACGTTATGCGCATCTGTCGGTTTTCGGATATACCGAAATGGCAACCACGGCCTTTGCCGAACTCGCCGATATAGTAGCCTTTTTGGGCGAAAGCATTCCCGGCGAACGGATGGCGGTGCTTGCGCTTGAAATGATGCGGTCGTCCAAGGTTGTGATCGATTGTACCGGTTCTGCAGGATTTGTGTCCCGTGGGGCACCCGCCCTGCGGGGGCCACAGGATTTGGCCGCCTTGCCCAACTATCTGGACAATTCGGTGCTGATAAACCTCGCGGCAATTGGCAAACATGCGGGCGAAAGCAAATGGCTCAAGAGCTATTCGATCGAGCGGCTCGAAAAGGCGCTGGGGCTGGCGCTGCCGGACGCAAGTGCGGCACCGAAGCGGAACGCCAAGACCATTTTCGTTCCGACCAACGGCAACGGTCTTGGTCACGCGCAGCGTTGCACGTTGATCGCTTCGGCAATGTCAGATCCCACCGATTCTGTATTCGCAGCTTTCCCCAGCTGCGTTTCGCTGGTGGGCAGCAAGGGTTTTGCCTGTATGCCGCTGGTACAGCGCAGCGAAGAACATCCCGAAGATTTCGCCAATGACCTGTTGAACTACTTGCGTCTGCAAAGATCGGTACGCCCCGGTGATCGGCTGGTCTTCGATGGTGGCTATGTCTTTGATTCGATTTACCGCACAATCATGGAAAAAGAGCTTTCGGCTTTCTGGATCCGGCGCGGGCTTTGGTTACCGGGTCAGATGAACCCCGTGTCTCTTGACCGTGAAAAGGCGTTCAACAAGGTTATCGTTCCAGACGAAGCATTTGATGAACTCAACACTGCCTCCGGTTTCGGGCGCAACATTCACCACGTTGGCCCGATCGTGCAGCGCCTTCCGGCAAAAACCCAAAGCCCGTCCAAGCTGAAGTCGGCGCTGAACGCCCATCTGGGTGTGGATTTTGAGCATTTGGTAGTGACGATGCTTGGCGGTGGTGTGGCCGCCGACCGTTCCGCGCAAATTCAGACGCTTTGTAACCTGTTTGAACGGCGGAACAATTGTTTGCATCTGATCGTGGTCTGGCCGGGGTCGAGCGTTTCGCCCGGCATTTATGGCTGGCAAAACAGCCGGGCCATACAGACCAAAAACGCGCTGGCGCTTTGTCAGGCGGCAGATCTGGTCATATCGGCCGCCGGGTATAATTCATTCCATGAAATTCTCTACCACGGCATTCCGGCGATTTTCGTACCCCAAATGGCCGCCTATATGGACGATCAGGAACGCCGCGCAAAAAGCGCATCGGACCGGGGTCTTTCAGCCACCGTTCTTGCCAGCGAAATGCTGCTGCTTGAACGCGAGGTCAAGGCATTTCTCGACGGTGGCAAAGCCGCCGAGATACGCCAGACCCTGAGTAACACGACCCTGCCGGAGCCCGGCAACGCCGCCGCCGCCGCACTGATCGAGGGACAAGCCGATGGATGAAAGATGGCAGTCGGTGTTGTCTCGCATCACCCCCCAGCAGCCCATTGATCTTGAAACGGTCATAACCGGCGCTGAAAAACCGGCGCCGAAACCTGCCGGTGATTTTCTTGCCGCAATAGCGCCTGCGCGGGCCCCTTCTTCCCGGCTTTGGAACCGCAATGAAAACGATTTTTCATATCTCGGCGTGCGCCTGACTGCGCCACTTGCTGACAGCACCCAGGCGGCAATCCGGCTCGCCTCGGCGGCGCTTGAGCGCGGCATTACACCGATCATTCTGACCACATTGGATAATTGCGGGTTTGAGAGGTTCGGCTTTCGCGTAGAACGGATTATCGGAAA
>JAOUMG010000591.1 GCA_029881635.1 Paracoccaceae bacterium
TGAAACCCAGATCGCGTCAACGCCTTCGGCTTCTAGCCTGGTGACATCCTCGGGTCGTGTCACGCCCTTGACGATCAGCGGCCCTTTCCATTCTTCCCGAAGCATTTTGACATAGCTCCAGTCGGGCGAAGTGCGCAGCAGATAACCAATATGCGCCGTTGACGACAGGCTAACCTTGTTTTCGGCATACCCGTCCATCAGTCGCATTCTCGGCATGCCCATTTGGGCTGTTCCCAAAGCCCAGGCAGGACAGCGCATGACCTGTGCCATCAGCCGGGGCGTCAGGCGGGGCGGCTGGGTCAAACCGCTGCGGGTCTGGCGTTCACGGCGGCTTGCCACGGGAACATCCACAGTCAGGATCAAGGTCGAAAAACCCGCCGCACGGGCGCGTTTCATCATATCGGCCCGGATTTCGGGGTCGCGCGGCGGATACATCTGAAACCAGCCATGCTTGCCTAGCGAAGGCCCGACAAATTCGGGGGTCTGGCTGGCAACGGTCGACAGCGCATAGGGCAGGTCGGCTTGCGCTGCCGCACGGGCCAGCAAACGTTCGGCATCCGGCCAGATCAGCCCCGACATGCCGACAGGCGCCACCCCGAATGGCAGCGGATAGGTCTGCCCGAAAAGCGTTGCGCCCAGATCCGGCGCAAATTCCCCATGCAGGATCGATGGCCGAAACAGTACCTCATCCAGCTGGCTGCGATTGCGGCGCAATGTGGCCTCGGTCCCGGTGGCACTGTCGAGGTATTCCCAGACAAAATGCGGGATGCGCGTGCGGGCGCGCGCCTTCAGGTCGGATAGGGCCGGGTATCTGGTGTGAAGATCCATGTGCCGTTTCTTGGCGGAGCCTTGGCAAATGTCCAGCAAAAGGATAGGAACATTATGTGAACGTGACTTTTATTCCACCCTGCATCACGCTAGATTGCCTCGCATGAACCGTTTTGACGATACCGACGCCTTCGAAGGCGCCTCGCTTTCCGCCCGTGCCATGGCGGCGCAGCCCACCCCCTATCTGGACGGGTTGAACCCCGCGCAGCGTCAGGCGGTTGAGACTTTGGACGGGCCGGTTCTGATGCTGGCAGGGGCCGGAACCGGCAAGACCCGCGCCCTGACGGCCCGTATCGCGCATCTTTTGGCGACCAGACGGGCGCGCCCGAATGAAATTCTTGCCGTGACCTTCACCAACAAGGCCGCGCGCGAAATGAAGGACCGGGTCGGGCGGCTGATGGGGCAGGCGGTCGAAGGCATGCCCTGGATGGGCACCTTCCATTCGATCAGCGTGAAGATCCTGCGCCGCCACGCCGAACTTGTGGGGCTGAAATCGAATTTCACCATCCTTGATACCGACGACCAGTTGCGGCTTTTGAAGCAACTGATCGTGGCGGCGAATATCGACGAAAAACGCTGGCCCGCCCGGATGCTGGCGGGACTGATCGACAATTGGAAGAACCGCGCATGGACGCCCGAAAAGGTGCCTTCGGCCGAGGCTGCCGCCTATAACTACAAGGGTACCGAGCTTTACGTTGCCTATCAGGAACGGCTGAAAACCTTGAATGCCACCGATTTTGGCGATCTGCTGCTGCATGTGGTGACCATCCTGCAGACCCATCCTGACATTTTGGAACAATATCAGCGCTGGTTTCGCTATATCCTCGTCGACGAATATCAAGATACGAACGTTGCGCAATATCTGTGGTTGCGCCTGCTTGCGGCCAAGCACCAGAACATCTGCTGTGTCGGCGATGACGATCAGTCGATCTATGGCTGGCGCGGGGCCGAGGTTGGAAACATCCTGCGTTTTGAAAAGGATTTCCCCGGCGCCCATGTGGTGCGGCTGGAACAGAATTACCGGTCGACCGAACATATCCTGGCCGCCGCATCAGGGCTGATCGCGGGCAATTCCGGCCGGTTGGGCAAGACATTGTGGACCGAAGCGACGGGCGGCGAGAAGGTGCGGCTCATCGGTCATTGGGACGGCGAGGAAGAGGCGCGCTGGATCGGTGAGGAGGCTGAAGCGCTGCAAAGGGGTACACGTGGGCTTGAACCCGTGAGCCTTGACAATCAGGCCATCCTCGTCCGCGCCAGCCACCAGATGCGGGCCTTCGAGGACCGGTTTCTGACCATTGGGCTGCCCTACCGGGTTATTGGTGGCCCGCGGTTTTACGAACGGCTCGAAATCCGTGATGCCATGGCCTATTTCCGGATTGCGGTATCGCCCGAAGATGACCTCGCGTTTGAACGTGTGGTCAATACACCCAAACGCGGTCTTGGTGACAAGGCGGTGCAGACAATCCAACGGAGCGCCCGCGAAGCGGGCGCAAGTCTATGTGTCGGCGCGCGCCTTGCGCTCGCCTCCGGCGGGCTTTCGGGGAAGGGTGCCGCGCAATTGCGGGTCT
>JAOUMG010000041.1 GCA_029881635.1 Paracoccaceae bacterium
TAAAGCACACCTGCGGCGAGGAAAAAGGTGAAATAGGCACGGGTTGAGGCAGCGGCCTGCCGGGTTTCCAGGGTCAGTTCGTTGAATCCGACCACGGCCAGCAGTGCCGTATCCTTGGTGGCGATCAGCCACAGATTGGCAAGGCCCGGAATGGCAAAAGACATCATCGCCGGTATCGTCACGCGGCGCATCATCATCAGCGGCGGCATGCCAAAGGCGCGCGCGGCTTCGATCTGGCCCGCCGGCACCGCCTTGATGGCACCGCGAAGGATCTCGGTCGCATAAGCGCCCTGAACGATCCCCAGAACCCAGATCCCGGCCGCCACACCGCTGATTTCGACACGCCCGTAACCCAGCGCCTTTGAGGCCTGATTGATCAGGTCGCTGCCCACGTAATAAAGGATCAGGATCAGCACCAGCTCCGGCACCGCCCGCACCACGGTCGTATAGACCGCCAGCAGATCACGCGTAACCGGGCCACCGTAAAGCTTGCCATAAGCGCCAAACAGACCGATCAAAAGACCGAAAGCAAAGGCTCCGACGGCGATTTCCAGCGAATGCGCCAACCCGCGCAAAAGGTTCCCCCCCCAACCGGGAGGGGACAGGGCCAGAAGTTCCAGCACTTGTTCCAAGCTGGATCAACCGCCGTAGATGCTGGTGCTGAAATAGCCTGCGGTGATCTTTTCATAGGTCCCGTCAGCCAGAATCGCGGCAATGCCGGCATTCAGCTTTTCGCGCAGTGCATCGTCACCCTTGCGCACACCGGCACCAACGCCAAGCCCCAGAATCGAGGTGTCATTGGCAACAGCGCCTTTGATTTCGCAGCAGGCACCTGCATCGGAATTCACAAAATCTGCCATCGCGATCGCATCAGCCTGTGTGGCGTCGATACGGCCCGCGGCAAGATCCTGGTTGATTTCGTCCTGGGTCTGATAGACGCGGATTTCGGCGGCATCGGTGAAATACTTTTGGGCATAGGCTTGATGTATCGTTGATCCCTGAACACCGAGGATCTTTCCAGCCAGCGATTCCGGCGTGGCAGCGATATCCATCGACTTGTCAGCGACGATCACTGTTGGCGTGTCATAATACTTGTCGGAAAAATCGATTGTCTTCATCCGCTCTTCGGTGATCGACATGGACGCCATGATCGCATCGATCTGGCTGCCGGTCAGCGACGGGATGATCCCGTCCCAGGCCACTGGCGTGATCACGCAGTCCAATTCGGCCGCTGCACAGACAGCATTGATGACTTCGACTTCCCAGCCAACCCAGTTGCCCGCCGCGTCAAGCGAGGCAAAGGGCGGATAGGGTTCTGCGGCGATGCCGATCTTGACTTCCTGGGCGGCAGCGGCGCCAGCCGTCAGTGACAGGGCCGTCAGCCCTGCGGCCAATAGTGACGTGATTTTCATGGTCTTCTCCCGTTTGGTTTTTCCGTCTTCAGTTGACGGATTTCAGAAATTGTTTCAGCCGGTCGGATTTCGGTGCGCCGAAAACGTCTTCGGGTGGCCCCTCTTCCTCGATCCGCCCCTCGCTGAGGTAGATGACGTGGTTCGATACTTCGCGCGCGAACTTCATCTCATGCGTGACAAGGATCATGGTGCGCCCTTCGGCAGCCAGGTCGCGGATCACGGTCAGCACTTCGCCGACCAGTTCCGGGTCCAGTGCGCTGGTCGGTTCGTCGAAAAGCATGACACTCGGGTCAATGGCCAGCGCCCGCGCAATGGCCGCGCGCTGCTGCTGGCCGCCGGACAGAAAGGAAGGGTAGGTCGCGGCCTTTTCAGCCAGCCCAACGCGGGTCAGAAGCGCCATGGCCTTTTCCGTCGCTTCGGTCTTGGGCACGCCCAGCACATGCACCGGCACTTCGATGATGTTTTCCAGCAGCGTGCGGTGTGTCCAGAGGTTGAAGGCCTGAAACACCATGCCCAGGCGGGTGCGGACCTTTTCGATTTGCTTGCGGCTGGCTGGTGACCCATCGGGTTTCATGGCGATTTCTTCGCCGCCGATGACAATCTTGCCCGATGTCGGCGTTTCCAGAAAATTGATGCAGCGCAGGCAGGTCGATTTGCCCGACCCCGATCCACCGATGATCGCCACCACGTCGCCTTTGTGGGCGGTCAGGGAAACACCCTTCAACACCTCAAGGTCGCCGAATGACTTGTGCAGGTTTTCCACGCGGATCGCCTCCACCTGCACAGCAGGATCGTGGGCTTTTGGGGGAATCGCTGCTTGTGTAACCATCAGGTCTCTCCGGGGATTCGGGTTGCATTAATCCCGAATCTCCGTAATTATGCAAGTGTATAATTACTAACGTGGGTTGCCCGCCATGTCGACGTCGCGCCGATCCTTTACACGTGAACCCCCCGAGCAGCGCAAAGAGGCGCTGATCACCGCGACGTTGACGCTGATGGCCGAGGCAGGGCCGGCTGCCGCGACGGTGCGCGCCATCGCCGACAAGGCGGGCATTTCGCAAGGCATGATCCGGCATTATTTCTCAACCAAGGAAGAGCTGATCGTTGCGGCCTATGAACACCATATGCAGGCAATGACCGAGGCGACCGCAGCACAAGGCAGCCAGACCGGAACCGCCGCCGATCGCCTTGAAAACTTCGTCATTGCCTCGCTGACACCGCCGGTGGTCGATCCAAGCGCCATGGCGCTCTGGGCGGGGTTTATCCATATGATCCGCCGCGACGCTGCCATGCGCGACACCCACAGACGCACCTATTACAATTTTCGCGACCGGCTTGAGGCGCTGATTGGCGCTGCCCTCCGCGAAGCAGGCCAGATCGCCCCGCCTGCGAAGGTCCGACGCCATGCCATTGCCTGCAATGCCGTCATCGACGGGCTCTGGCTGGAAGGCGGCGCCTTGCCCGACGCATTCGACGAAGGTGAACTGGCCGAGATCGGGCTCACCTCAATTGCCGCCATCATCGGTCTGGAATTCCACAAAAAGGAACGCGCGTTATGAAATATGCAAGTATAGTTGACCGGTTGGCAGGTTTGGGCGGTGCCAAATGGGAGCTTCATATTCGCGCCGGCGAACTTGCAGCCCAGGGCCGCGACATCATCAATCTGACCATCGGCAACCCTGACGTGCCGACCCCGCCCGATCTGATCGACACAGCCGCCGCCGCCATGCGGGCGGGCCGTACCGCCTATTCGGACGGGCGGGGCGAGGCGAACCTGCGCGCAGCCCTTGCGGCCCGCTACACCGCTCGAGTCGGGCGGCCCATCGGAACCGATCAGTTCCTGTGCCTGCCCGGCACCCAGACCGCGCTTTACACCGTGCTGACCGGCCTCACGGAAACCGGCGACGAGGTGCTGGTCGGTGATCCGATGTATGCCACTTATGAAGGTGTCATTGCCGCCAGTGGCGCCAAGGTGGTGCCGGTGCCCTTGCGTCCGGAAAACGGGTTCCGCATCAATGCCCGCGACATTGCTGCGCGGATCACCCCGCAAAGCAGCGCCATTCTACTCAATACACCTCACAACCCCACCGGGGCGGTTCTCACACCGCAAGACATTGCCCAGATCGGTGCGCTGGCGGTCAGGCATGACCTCTGGCTGATCGTTGACGAGGTCTATGAGGAACTGGTTTTCGACGGTGTCACCTTCACCTCGCCGCTCGCCAATCCTGATCTGGCCGACCGGGTTGTGGTTCTGTCGTCGATCTCCAAATCCCATGCCGCGCCCGGCTTTCGCAGCGGCTGGTGCGTTGGCTCTGCCGCATTTACCGCAAGGCTTCTGCCGCTTTCCGAAACGCTGCTTTTCGGCAATCAGCCCTTCATCGCCGATATGACCGCCAAAGCTGTCGCCACGTCGTCGGCAACGGCCAAGGGCATGACGGGCCGTTTTGCCGCCCGTGCCGACTTGTTGGAGCGCAAGCTGTCAAACGCGGGCGGGCTGCAGGTCCACAAACCCGATGCCGGCATGTTCGCGCTGATCAACATCTCTGCCACAGGTCTGGATGACCACAGCTACGCGCTGGACCTTCTGGAACGCCACAGCGTCGCCGTCATGCCCGGCACATCGTTTGGCAGCTCGCTTGCGGGCTGGGTTCGGGTGGCCTTGACGGTGGATGATGACCGGCTGGAACGCGCCTGTGACCGCATCGTCGCCCATGCCAACTCTTTCGAAAAAGTCGGGATCGCATCATGACAACCATCGGCGAAGCACTAGTTCATCAGCTCAAGGCCTTGGGCGTCGATACCGTATTTGGCATCCCCGGCGTCCATACCGTGGAACTTTACCGCGGGCTGACCGGATCGGGCATCCGCCATGTCACACCGCGCCACGAACAGGGTGCAGGCTTCATGGCCGACGGCTATGCGCGGGTTTCGGGCAGGCCCGGTGTCGCCTTCGTGATCACAGGGCCGGGGCTGACCAATATGCTCACCCCGATGGCGCAGGCGCGCGCCGATTCCAGCCCCATGCTGGTACTGTCGGGTGTGAATGCGATGCCCACGCTCGGCAAGGGATTGGGCCACCTGCACGAACTTCCCGATCAGCGGGCGCTCAGCGCCCTCGTGTCCCTTTCGGCAACGCGCATCGAAGGCCCCGGCGATCTTGTCCCCGCACTTGATGCCGCCTTTGACGGCTTTGCCGCCGGGCGCCCCGGACCCCGACACATCGAAATTCCGACCGATGTGATGGTCATGGCCGGACCGAATGCCACGGTCTCACCCGATCGGCCCGCCCTGCCGCGCGCCGATGCCGGTGCGATTTCCTGTGCGGCAGACCTGCTGGCGCGGGCCAGAACCCCGGTCATTCTTGCCGGTGGCGGCGCGAAATTTGCCGCTCCCGCGCTGATTGCCATGGCCGAACGTCTGGGCGCGCCGGTGGTCCAGACAACCAATGCCCGCGGCGTGATGTTCGCCCATCCGCTTGGCGTACCGGCCAGCCCCAGCATGTCGGCTGTGCGCGATCTCATTCGCAACGCCGATGTCGTGCTGGCCGTCGGCACCGAATTTGGCCCGACAGAATATGACATGTACTCAAACGGCGACTTTCCTTGGCCCGAAACGCTCATCCGTATCGACATATGCCCCCAACAGCTTGCCCGGCGCCCGGCAACTGTGGCCCTGACCGGCGATGCGGCGGCAACGCTTGCCGATCTGCGCGCAGCTTTGCCCGAAACCTCTGGTCCGGGCCGCAACGGGGCTGAAAGCGCTGCCATGACCCGTGCCGCTGCTCTGGCCGAACTCAGCCCCGACATGCGGCTCCAGGTCGATATCCTGGACGCCATGCGCGATACGGTTCCCGGCGCCATCATGGTCGGGGATTCGACACAAGTGACCTATGGCGGCGATCTTTACTATGACCACGACCGCCCGGCGGGCTGGTTCAATGCGGCCACCGGCTACGGTGCCCTGGGTTTTGCCATTCCCGCTGCCATTGGCGCGGCGCTTGCCGCACCCGGCGCCCGGGTACTGTGCCTGACCGGGGACGGTGGCGCGCAGTTCACCTTGCCCGAACTGATGGTGGCGGTGGACGAAAAACTGCCCATCACCTTCATGATCTGGAACAATTCCGGCTATCAGGAAATTGCAACCTCCATGGCGGCGGTGGGCGTGCCGGTTCTGGGCTGCGATCCGACCCCGCCCAATTTCGCTGACATCGCCCGCGCCTGCGGTATGCCGCATCTCGGATGCGCCATGACGCCAGCTGCCGTGGCCAAGGCCCTCAGCGACCTTGTTCCAACAGACGGCCCCGTGATGATCGAGATCGACGCCCGCCTTTAACCTGAAACGGACCGACCAGATGACCAATCCCAGCTACGAATTCACCCGCGCCGTGACCCGCCGCCCGGGGCAAAGCATCACCGGCGGTCTGCGCGCCGAAGACATCGGCACCCCCGATCTGACCGTGATGCTGGCCCATCACGCGGCTTATGTCGCCACGCTGAAGCAAACCGGTGCCGAGGTCACGGAACTGCCGCCGCTGGAGGATTATCCCGACGCGGTTTTTGTTGAAGATACGGCTCTGTGCCTGCCGAAAGGCGCCATTCTGATGCGCCCCGGCGCGCCCTCGCGCATGGGTGAAGTGGCCCGTATGGCCCCGACCCTGCGCGCGCTTTATGACGATATCCGCGAAATCAGCGGCCCCGGCCATATCGAGGGCGGTGACATCCTGACCACCGCCCGCGAAGTGCTGGTGGGGCGTTCCGCGCGCACCGATGCGGCTGGTGTTGCAGAGTTGAAGGTGATCCTCGACGATTGGGACTATACGCTTCGCGAGGTGGAAACACCGCCCGGTGTGTTGCATTTCAAAACCGATTGTTCGCTGCTGGACGGCGATACCATCCTGTCGACTAGGCGCCTTGATGCGTCGGGCTGTTTCAAGGGCTACCGCGTGATCCACACCGCTGACGGCGAAGAGGCCGCCGCCAATGCCATCCGCTTCAATCAATTCGTGCTGATGGCTGCGGGTTTTCCGAAAACCGCCGAGACTTTGCGGAAATCCGGCTTCGATGTCCGCGAAATCGGCAACAGCGAATGCGCCAAGCTCGATGGCGGCATGTCCTGCCTGTCACTGAGGTTCTGAGCCAAAACCCACAGGTCCGCCGCTCTCTCTGCGCCCGATTGGCGCGCTTCCCTTCCCCCACTTGGTGAGGGGCTTTCCGGTCGAAGGTTCAGCCCCACCCCGTCGAACCGGAATCAAGGAGCGCTGGAAGCAGACATCGCCTGTCTTGCCGCTTGCACGGCTTTCAGCAGTCCTCGGGCCATTCCGCGATGATCTTCACGGCCTCATCCGCCGTTTCCACATATTGAAACAGCTCCAGATCATCGGCTGAAATCGTGCCTGCCTCCGCCAGCGCCTCCCAGTTGATCACCTTCTCCCAGAAATGTCGGCCGAAGAGCAGGAACGGTACCTTCTTCATCCGCCCCGTCTGGATCAGCGTCAGCGATTCGAACATCTCGTCCATGGTGCCGAACCCACCCGGAAAAATGCAGATCGCCTTGGCCCGCATCAGGAAATGCATCTTGCGGATGCCGAAATAGTGGAAATTGAAGCACAGATCCGGTGTCACATATTCATTCGGCGCCTGTTCATGCGGCAACACGATATTCAACCCGATGGACTGGCCGCCCGCTTCATGCGCCCCCCGGTTGCCCGCCTCCATCACCCCCGGACCACCGCCGGTGACGATGACGTTTTCGCGCCCGTAGCTTTCCATGCTGATGGCAGTCATCTGCCGGGCAAACTGCCGCGCCTCTTCATAATATTTCGACAAATCGGCCAGCGTTTCCGTGCGCGCCTGATCCCTTTTTTCCGGCTCCGGTATCCGTGCGCCGCCAAACATCACGATGGTCGACTCGATGCCGCGTTCATCCATGATCATCTGCGGTTTCAGCAGTTCCAGTTGCAGCCTGACCGGCCGCAGCTCTTCCCGGCACATGAAATCTTCGTCGGTAAAGGCCAGCCGATAGGCCGGGGCCCGCGTCTGCGCGGTATCGGGAATACGGTCGGCCGCCTCCACATCCTGATGGCTGTCACGGAAGGGATGGCTGCGAGGGTCGTCTTTCATGCGCGGTCCTACTTTGATGTCCTGTGCGTCCAGAACTAGCGGCTCTGGAAGTGCAGGACCAGCATCGCCGGGCAAAATGGCGCAACTGTGACACTGAACGCCGCATTGCCACAGGGCCGCCCACGTCCTAATAGGGCATCGTCACGCCACGCCAGATCCCCGGGGGGAAACCACATGTCCAATGCCGCACTTGAAACCGCCATCGAAGCCGCCTGGGAGGCGCGCGACACGATCACACCGGCCACCAAAGGTGAAACCCGCGAGGCGATCGAAGATACGCTGACTGCGCTCGACTCTGGCAAACTGCGCGTGGCCGAACGTCAGGCCGACGGCAAATGGCATGTGAACCAATGGGCCAAGAAGGCAGTTCTGCTGTCGTTTCGGCTGACCGATATGTATGAGATTTCCGGTAGCAATGGCGGGTCGAACTGGTGGGACAAGGTACCGTCCAAATGGCAGGGCTGGGGTGAGAACCAGTGGCGCGCGGCGGGTTTCCGCGCCGTGCCCGGCTCCATCGTCCGCCGCTCGGCCTTTATCGGCAAGGGCGTGGTGCTCATGCCCTCTTTCGTCAATATCGGCGCCTATGTCGATGAAGGCTCCATGGTCGATGGCTGGGCCACGGTCGGCTCCTGCGCCCAGATCGGCAAGAACGTCCACCTCTCGGGCGGCGTCGGCATCGGCGGCGTGCTGGAACCGATGCAGGCCGGCCCGACGATCATTGAGGATAACTGCTTCATCGGCGCCCGCTCGGAGGTGGTCGAGGGCTGCATCATCCGCGAAGGTTCCGTCCTCGGCATGGGCGTCTTCATCGGCCAGTCCACCAAGATCGTCGATCGGGAAACCGGGGCGGTGATGTATGGCGAAGTCCCTGCCGGGTCGGTCGTCGTCGCCGGTTCGATGCCGTCCAAGGGCGGCGTCAACCTCTACTGCGCGGTGATCGTGAAGCGCGTGGACGCCCAGACCCGGTCAAAAACCAGCATCAACGAGTTGTTGCGCGACTGAATGGAAAGGGGCGCTTTTGCGCCCCTCCCCGTATTTCAGAATTCAGGCGCGAAGGGCTCGATCCGGGGATCGCCAAAGATGCCCTCGGCCGGGTCGTCTGATTGCAGCGCCGCGCGCACGGCCGCCTCTTTCTCGGCACTGACCCGCACAGTGAAAAGGTGGTCGTCCGGATCGGTTTCGACCAGACCATAATCCGGATCGAAATCGCCGCTTTCCACCCCCAGCCGCTTGGCTGCCGCCGCGAGCGTGGTTGGTCCCGTTTCCATGCGGAACTGTACCAGTAGCATGCCGTCCGACATCTTTTTCCTCCCTTGGTACCTGAAGCCGCTACTGTGCCTAGCTGCCGCAGCCACAATCCTTATCCGCTTGTGGCGACTTCGGGCCATGCCCAGCCCCGCCCTGCATGGCGGCTTCATAGCCGCGTTGCCAGGCGGTAGTCAGAATTGCCGTCAGTTCGCCATCATCCTCTTCGATTTCGGCCATATGGTCCAGACCCGGTTCCGTTTCCGCATCGGCCCCGAACGGCGGGCGCGGCGGAATTGGCGGTATGGGCGGAATGGGTGGGAAAGGCGGGAATGGCAACGGGAAGGGGCGCGGATAGCAAAGCCACGGATAACGGCG
>JAOUMG010000592.1 GCA_029881635.1 Paracoccaceae bacterium
ATGGATGACTGACGCCATCGGAACGCAGAAGGTGGCCGAGCCGTCATCGGTCTGCCACGCGGACTTTGCGACATTCGAGAAGCTGTCCATCGCATCGAGATCGCTGAGGTCGACAAGATGCCCGGCCTCGTAAAGCGCGAGCGAGGCGTCGAACGGGCGGCACGTGATGAGATCGCCGGCCGATCCTGCATCCAGCTTGGAGTTCAGCACAGCGTTGTATTCGGCAGGCGCAGATGGCGTGAAGTTCACCTTGATGCCGGGATGGTCGGCCTCGAAAGCCGGAATGATCTTGTCCTGCCAAAGCGTCAGGTCATCGTTGCGCCAGCTTTCGATCGTCAGCGTGGCGTCCTGCGCCTGAGCGCTGGAGGCCACGATTGCCGTGGTCAGCAGGGCCAGTTTCAGAATGTTGCGTTTCATGAGGATCTCCCGTTTGGATTGGTTAATCGAGCCGCGCCAGAGCGGCACGAAGGTTTCCTTCGGTTTCACGAAGAAGGCTTTGGGCGGCGTCAGGCAGTTGCCCTTTAGCGACCAGAATGGCAGGCTTGACACTGCCGCAGGTATCCTCAAGCGCGGCCTGCGCCATCGCATCATCGACACCGGCGATGCGCGCGACCATTCCGGCGGCTCGGGCACGCAACTTGATGTTGTCCGCTCTCAGATTGACCATCATGCCATCATGGACGTGACCGAGCCTGATCGCCATGAGGGTCGAAAGCATGTTCAAAGCGATTTTTTGCGCTGTCCCAGCGCCCATTCGGGTCGAACCGGACAGCACTTCGGGCGGTGTGGCGAGAAGGATCGGATGATCTGCCAGATCAAGAAGCGCAGACCCAGCATTGTTGGCAATACCGACAACGGTGGCCCCGGCGTTACGAGCAATACGCACCGCCTCCAGCGTATAAGGCGTCGTGCCGCTGGCGGAGACGGCAATCACCGCATCGCTACGCGAAAGGTCGGCGAGCGCGTGTTCGAGCCCGGCTGTGTCGTCTTCTGTGCCACCCGGCATTTCGACACCCGTCGGCAGACCGCCCGCCATGTGAATGCAGAGCTGCTCGGCCGGGATCGAAAATGTACCACCAAGCTCCTGTGCGTCGGCGGCAGCCATAAGACCGGACGATCCGGCGGCGACGTAATGAATAATACCACCTGAACGAAGAACTGCTGCCAGCTTGTCAGCCGCACGCGCGATGTCATCCGAAGCGTTGCGGAGCGCCTTGGCTGCGGCAATCTGACCTTCTGCCAGTATCAAAGCAGCCTCGGCGAGCGGACGATCATCAAGCCCTATTGCCTCACGGTGCAATGCTTCGGTTTCTGGACTGGTCATCCGATTCCCCCGTCAATCTCGAATAACATACCATTATAATACCTTTTGTCCAGCGATTCTTCGATCTCAGAAAACTACGAATAAAAGCGGCAAATTCGAGCATTTTTTTCCGCTTTGGTTCGCTTTAGGTCTTTTGTGGAGGCATTAGGTATTATATAGGTATTGTCATGAGCGAATCCCTTCATAATGGTATTCTAGCCATCGACGGTTACGGCACAGGGTTTAGCGCCGCGGTCGATGTGCGCGTGATGGCGGCAAAGGCATTGGAAATCGCGCGGCGCCTGCGATCAATCGGCCGGACACCGGGGATAACAATCCGCATTGCAGGTGGCACAGATCCTCAGGTCAGCGCCTACCCGCCCGACGCGATGGTCGCCGCGACCACCGATCCGGCAAACGATCCACTGTTGGGCACATTGTCGCGTGCATCCGAATTCGCCAGGGAGGCCAGCCAATGACCGCTGTCGATTTTTTACGCCCTGAGGGCTGGCTCGGCAAAGAAGCTGGGCCGCGCTACGTGCAGCTGAGACATCGGCTGGAAGCCGGCATTGAAAGCGGCGTCCTGCCCCCGAATTCCTCGCTGCCACCTGAGCGGGAAATGGCCGAGATTACCGCACTCTCAAGGGTCACCGTCCGCAAGGCGATTCAGGAACTGGTGCGCAAAGGACTGATCGAGCAGCGGCAGGGATCGGGCTCGTTCGTTCGCGAACCGGTGAACCGAATGGAGCAATCGCTTTCGCATCTGACCTCATTCACCGAGGATATGGCCCAGCGTGGTATGGAAACCACCTCCCGCTGGTTGGAACGGGGCGTCTTTCTTCCCACCCAGGCCGAAATCAAGGCACTAGACCTGCCGGTGGGATCCGAAGTGGCGCGTATTTACCGTCTTCGCGAAGCCGGCGGCCGCCCCATGGCGCTTGAGCGCGCCTCGCTTTCACTCGACATTCTACCCAACCCCCTCGAAGTGACCACCTCTCTCTACGAGACCCTCAAAAGACGGGGGCTGCGGCCCGTCCGCGCTGTCCAGAGGATCTCGGCAATCAACCTTGAGGCGCGCGAAACCGAGC
>JAOUMG010000042.1 GCA_029881635.1 Paracoccaceae bacterium
AACCGCAGCATCAGCGGGGACTGACGAAATGGCCAGCAATTCTGGCGCAACCCTATTCGGGCGCACGTCGGCAAGCGTGACATACGGGCCCTATCTGCGGGTCGAAGCCGGTCGATCGTCCACCGATCTATCGAATGCCAACTGGCTACCGCCGGGGCCAGCAGATCCGCGCGTGTTTTTCGATTTCGGCGACGATAACAGCACTTTCGTCGGTGCCGCCATTGGTTTCGATTGGATGAATGGATTTCGGGCCGATGTCGGCCTGATCAACGCTGGAGAGGTTGATGCGACCGGCCCCTGGTCCTACACGGTGCCCGCGGTTGCTGGCCCTCATGCCGACATAACCGATGCACGGGTCCGAACGACCGCGCTCATGGGCAATGTCTTCTGGTCGCCTCTCGAACAGCGCGGCGTGAATTCGCGGATACAGCCCTATCTGGTCGCCAGTCTCGGCCTTGCCAGGAACTCCATGAGCGACTGGACACGCACGCGCGCAACGGCGACTACGCCGGTCCGCGTGTTTGACGGCGGCAGCAATATTGATCTGGCCTATTCGCTCGGAATTGGTGTTTCGGTGCAGGTCACCCGGGCCGGGCGGCATCCGGTTTTGCTGGATCTGTCGTTGCGCCACTACGATTTCGGGACGGCAGAGGGTGGGACTGCGACGGTTTTGGGCGGCGGCGGCACCCCGCGCGAAGCGCTGAACGTAAATCGCCGCGACAACGTCGTCACGCTGGGCGTACGAATTCCGCTGAAACGCTACTAATTCCCTATTCGGGCGCCAACATATATCCGGCGCCACGCACCGTCTGCAGATAGCGCGGCTGCTTGGGATCAATCTCGAACTTGCGCCTCAGCCGGGTGATCTGCACATCGACGGCGCGTTCCTGCGCCTGCCCGCCATCGCGCCCGGCATTGCGACCAAGATCGTCCACCAGCTGGGTTCGGCTGACCGGTTCACCCGTGCGGGCCGCGAAAATGCGCATCAACGCCGCTTCTGTCGCCGTCAGGCGGATAAGATCATCGCCGCGCCACATTTCTCCCCGGTCCACATCATATCGAACCGGCCCGAGATGCAGCACCTTGGGCACCTTGGCCTCTATCGTCGGCGGCGTTCTGCGCAAAATCGCATTGATCCTGAGCAACAATTCCTTGGGTTCAAACGGCTTGGCAAGGTAATCATCCGCCCCCGCCTCAAGGCCGATGATCCTATCAGATGTTTCACCCCGTGCCGTCAGCAGCAGGATCGGCGTTTCCATCCGGCTGCGCAATTCTCGCGTCAGGCTGATACCATCTTCACCCGGCATCATCACATCCATCACGATCAGATCGAATTCCAGCCCCGCCAGCAACCGGCGCGCATGGGCGGCATCCTTGGCTGCAGTCACCCAAAAACCGTTACGCACCAGGAACTTCTGCAACAGCCCGCGGATACGCTCATCATCATCAACAATCAGCAGGTGTACTTCTGACATCTCGCTCATGGGGCGCTATCCTTCATCGATTGGTAGTAACGGCGCAGGTCCGGGTCCATCATCGCCTCCAGCACCTGGCGAAACCCGGCCACCGCCGAGGGTCCCGCCGCACGGTAAGCGGCGCGCATCCGGGCGCGCTGGGCATCGCTCAACTCGCGCTCAAGTGCTGCACCCGCCTCGGTCAGGAAAAGATTGCGCTCGCGCTTGTCGCGCCGACCCACCCGCGCCTCGACCAACCCGTCCTCGACCAGAGTGCGCAGCACCCGGTTCAGCGACTGCTTGGTCACCCCCAGCATCGCCAGCAAGGTATTCACGGTCAGCCCCGGCTGGCGGTTGATGAAATGGATCGCCCGATGATGGGCGCGGCCATACTCGTAATTCTCCAGAATCCGGTCCGGATCTGCGGTAAACGCCCGATAGGCGAAAAACATCGCCTCGATACCCTTGCGCAACTGCTCATCCGTCAGAAACAGCAGGCTCTCGCCGCTTTGTGTCGCTGTACTGCCCGCCATGGCTGTCCCATTCCTCCCGCATTGTCGTCACGGTACTTGCGGGTGATTTTATGTCAGCTATGTTGACTTTCCAAGATTCAATTGTTAGCGAATGCCGGAATCAGCGCAACAATATGTCCGAAACGGACCTTTTTCGCGCAACATTTGCAAATGGGCGTCGCCCAAGGGAGGATATCATGGCCGGTGCCTATGACGATCGTGACGGCAAAATCTGGATGGATGGCAAGCTATTGGACTGGCGCGACGCCAAGGTTCACATCCTCACCCACGCCCTTCACTACGCCTCATCGGTCTTTGAGGGTGAACGTTGCTATAACGGCAAGATCTTCAAGGGCCACGAACATTCGCTGCGTCTGCTGAAATCGGGCGAACTGATGGATATGCCCATTCCCTACACTGCCGATGAGATCGACGCGGCCAAAGACGCGGTGCTGAAAGCAAACGGCTGGACCGATGCCTATGTGCGCGCGCTCGCCTGGCGCGGGGCTGGCGAAGACATGGGTGTCGCGGCCAAACGTAACCCCGTGCGCATGGCTGTCATTGCCTGGGAATGGGGTAATTATTACGGTGATGCCAAGATGAAGGGCGCCAAGCTCGACATCGCCAAATGGAAACGTCCCAGCCCCGAAACGGCCCCCTCGCAGGCCAAGGCCGCCGGCCTTTACATGATCTGCACCATGTCCAAGCACGCCGCCGAGGCCAAAGGCTGCTCAGACGCGATGATGTACGACTACCGCGGCTATGTGGCCGAGGCGACCGGAGCCAATATCTTTTTCGTCAAGAACGGCGAAGTCCACACACCCCTGGCGGATGCCTTTTTGAACGGCATCACCCGGCAGACTGTCATCCAGATGCTCAAGGACATGCAGATCAAGGTGCATGAACGCCATATCATGCCCGATGAGCTTGAGGGTTTCGAACAATGCTGGCTGACCGGAACCGCTGCCGAGGTCACCCCCGTCGGCCAGATCGGCGACTACCGGTTCGAGGTGGGCGACATCGCCAAACGCGTCGCCACCGAATATGAGGCGCTGGTGCGCCGCTGATCATCAATCCAAGGCCCGGGGACCACTGCCCGGGCAAAGGTGCATTGCCGATCTGCCCGAAGATCAGGCCATCCGGCCCTTTTCAATCCGGATGAATTCCCGAACGCGAGCTACGCTTTTGCGCGCCACGGGCCGTGTATGAACACTTTTGGCGGCGGGGCTTGATCCCTCCGCTCCACGGGTCTTTTCGACTTCCAGATAGTGTTTCAGTCGGCCACCTTCAGGGGCGGTTGAACGGTCGATGACATGCCGGCTCATTCTCTCCTCCTTCGGTTCACGGCGTTTCAACACCAGAATGACCCGATTTCAGCCCAAAGGCGAGTCCTTTCCCGCAACTCCGGAAAACCGGCATCAGCCCGCCAGCCGCCGAACCGCCCACTGTGCCGCATCGGCCACTGCCGCATCCGGGTCATCGCTCAAACCCGCCGCAACGGGCGCCAATGCCGGATCGGCGGAATTACCGATGGCATAAAGAACGTTGCGTACGAAACGATCGCGCCCGATCCGCTTGACAGGGCTGCCCGAAAACCGGGCCCGGAACGCGGCATCATCCAGCCCGGCCAATTCGGCCAGAAGCGGGGCGCCCACGCGCGGCTGATAGCCGATCTCTGTCGCGGCTTTCGCAAACTTGTTCCAGGGGCATACCGCCAGACAGTCATCACACCCGAAAATGCGGTTGCCCATCAGCGTCCGTAGATCTTCATCGACCGGCCCCCTATGCTCGATCGTGAGATAGGAAATACATCGCCTTGCATCCAGTTGATAGGGCGCCGGAAAGGCCGCTGTCGGGCAAATATCCAGACAGGCGCGGCACGAACCGCAATGGTCAGGTTCAGCCGCATCCTTGGGCAGATCCAGTGTTGTAAAGATCGCCCCCAGAAAAAACCAACTGCCCAACTCACGGCTGACCAGATTGGTGTGCTTGCCTTGCCAGCCGAGCCCCGCCGCCGCCGCCAGCGGCTTTTCCATCACCGGGGCGGTATCGACAAAAACCTTGATTTTAGGTGAATCAGAGCCTTTTTCAGCCGCCGAAATCAGCCATCGCCCCAGCCGTTTCAACCGCTTCTTGACCAGGTCGTGATAGTCACGACCCTGCGCATAAACCGACACAACTCCCCGTTGCCGCTCATCCAAAACCGCCAGCGGATCGCCCTCGGGGCTATAAAGTTCGGCCAGCATGATCACGGTTCTGGCCTCGGGCCACAGCGCCGCAGGATTGCCACGCCAGGCCATCCGCTCTGCCATCCAGCCCATCTGGCCATGATGGCCTGCCGCCACAAAGCTTGATAACCGCGCCGCCGCCTCGGGCACCGCATCAGGCGCACAAAACCCCGCTGCGGCAAACCCCTCAGCCTGCGCCTGCGCGACAATGCTGGCTTTCAGGTGCAGGCCGTCCACAGCGTCGCCTTTCTTCTTTTTCCAAATATTCTCGGGGAGTATCCATTGGTCGGCAGACCAATGGATATCGGGGGGCAGACAGCCCCCCGGCGACCGGTATCAGAAATCCAGATCGGCATAATGGGCCGGCGGTGGAAACCCCGGCACCTGATCGGCCAGCAATGACCGGAAGGAAGGGCGCGATTTGATCTTGGCATACCAGTCCTTCACATTCTCCGACCGGTTCCAATCCACATCCGAGATATAGTCGAGACAGGACAGATGCGCCGCCGCCGCAAAATCCGCCAATGTCATTTCATTGCCCGCCAGCCAGCGGCGCTGATCCAGAAGCCAGCTCATGTAATCAAGATGGAACTTGATGCGGGTTGCCCCTGATTTCACATTCTTGCTGTCGGGATAGCCCTGACCCATCACCTTCTTGTTGATCCGTTCATAGACCAGCTTCGATGTGACCTCGTGATTGAACTTATCATCGAACCAGGCGCAGAGACGGCGCACCTCATACCGACCCTTGGCATCTTTCGGCATCAGCCGCGGCTCGGGCACCGTTTCATCCAGATACTCGCAAATCGCCTGGCTTTCCGACATGCTCTGGCCATCCAGCTTGATCACCGGGATCTTGCCAGCCGGGTTGCGGCGCAGAAATTCCGGGCCCTGTTCCCAGTATTTCTCCTCGACCAGCTCGACCTCGATCTTCTTTTCGGCCAGCGTCAGGCGCACCTTGCGGCAGAATGGCGACAGAGGAACATGGTAAAGACGGGTCATGGGTTCAGGTTCTCGGATGGGTCAGCCTCCGTGATAACCGCGCAAGGGCGGCCATTCAATCCTCGAAACAGGCGGCGCGCCCATCGGCAAGGATCGTATCGGCACCTTGGGTAATACTGGCCGCGCGTTTGCGCAGGTATCCGCTGGGTTTGCCGGGGTTTCGCCCTTTGGGGTCAGGCAGGGCAGCCGCGATCAGGGCGGCTTGCCTCGGGCTCAGCTTCGCCGCACTGACGCCGAAATAGGCCTGCGCGGCGGCTTCCGCCCCGAAAAGGCCTTTCCCGGTCTCGGCTACATTCAGATAAACCTCGATAATTCGCCGTTTGCTCCACACCAGCTCCACCACCGGTGTCAGCACTGCCTCCATGGCTTTGCGCAACCAGGTGCGCCCGTGCCACAGAAACACGTTCTTGACCACCTGCTGCGTCACGGTCGAAGCCCCCCGATTGGCGCCTTCGTTCAGCGCCGCCTTGATTGCCTTGATGTCAAACCCCCAATGCAGACAAAAATTGGCATCCTCCGCCGCCACCACCGAACGGGCCATTTCGGGCGCCATGTCCTCCAGATCGACCCAATGCCGGGTCACACCGCCCTCGCGGAATTTCTCGGTCAGGATGTAGTAGGTCGTCGGCGGGTTGATGACGCTGTAAATCAGGATCAAGGCCAGAAAAAACCCTGCAACGCCAATAATTGTCCAGCTTGCCCATCGCAGCAGGTTACGGAACGGGCGCTGATAAAACCCTGCCGCCCGCGCCTTTCTGGCGCGGCTCCTGACCGATTTTGCGGATGATGTTTTGCCCCGTGCCATCGCGCAAGGTTAGCCACGCCAAAGGTACCGGGGTCAAGGCTCTGATCCGGTACTGCGGCCGCAAAATTTGCCAATGTGTCAGGCCGCTGTCAGAACCCGCGCCTCCCGGCCCGCAATCTGCGGTCTGGCAAGTGTCTGTCGGCAGCTATCGCGCGGCGCCAGCAACTCGGGAAATGTCGCGGCGATCTCATCGCGCAAGGCGGTATCCCGGTCAACATGCAGGCTACCGGGATGAAAGCTTTCGCTGGCAGCACCTTCGGAAAAGACAATTTCGTGATTGTCGAATAGCAGATGCACATAGGTCACCGTCCGCATCGGCCTGCGCACGACGCCGGGTGACCCCACCAGATGCTTGGCAGCCACCAGAACCTCATCCTGGCCAAAATAAAGCTCTGCCATCCACCCGGCCACCAGCATTCTGTGCTGGGGCGACACCAGCAGCGGACGGTCATTACCAATCGCATTGCGGGCGAACTTTACCGGAGCCAATTCTCCCGTTCCCTCGACCGATTGCTGGCCAACCCAGCGCAGTTCCTGCGCACCGTGATCCATTGTTTCAACCAGACTGCCTGGCACCAGCTCTTCCACCAATGCCGTGCCACCCGGAACCCTGATCCTTGTCCCAGCTGTGAAACAGGGCGGCCCGAGGTTGCCAACCGGCATCGTTCCTTGTGTGCTGACAAAGGTCGAACTGACAAAGGTGGCCGGGTCAAGGTTCGTACCGTCGCTCGGCGTGAAAAGATAGCGCCCGTCTGCAAGACGGAAGGTCACGCCGGTGATGGTCACCGTCGACCCGTTCATTACAACCGTGATCGTATCACCGGGCCATATCTCGACGATGTCCGATCCGTCGATGGAATCGCCATTTGCCCCGTTGCGGGTAATAGTCCCGTTGCTGGTCCTGTCGACGATATCAAGGAACTGCTGGGTCAGCGTCGACCCAACAGCCGGCGGGTTCGCCGGGTCGATCAGATAAAACTGGTCGGTATAGGTCGTCGGCACGCTACACCTCTGCAGAAAATGCATTTGGCCGGGGTTTGCGCCCGGCGTCGGATGGCCCGTTTTAACCGGAAATTAAGTCTGAATTTTGTCATCCGCCAGTTAATAATCGCGCCATTCGTTGGTCTCACCGCAAAATGCGCACTGTCGCAACTGCACAGGCAGCCGGAGGTTTTTAGCCCACCTGTTGCCTGCCGCAATGGCTGAAAACAGTCTCTATTCCGCCGGAACAGCCTCTGAATCCATGCTGAGCGGATAGGGCAGGTGCACCAGCATCTCCTGTGGGCAGACTTGCAGGAAATTAGCCCTTTCGGATGACCAGTGCTGCAAGATACCCGCCGCCTTGCGGCTGCCGGTTTCGCGCAGATGCCGTTCGATCAGGCCCTTCAACTCTGCTTCCCAATGCGCGTGCGACACCGCACAGGTCACCAGCGTTTCAAGGTTCATCAGCTCTTCCGCTTCGCCTTCCGGGTCATAGACATAGGCCATGCCACCCGTCATGCCTGCCCCGAAATTCGCGCCGATCCGGCCGAGGATCACCGCAATCCCGCCGGTCATGTATTCGCAACCGTTCGATCCGCAGCCCTCAATCACCACCTTCGCGCCGGAATTGCGCACGGCAAATCGTTCCCCTGCACGGCCTGCGGCGAAAAGATAGCCGTCGGTCGCACCGTAAAGCACGGTATTGCCGATGATGGTGTTTTGCGATGCGTCAAGCGGCGACACCATCGGCGGGCGCACCACGATCGTACCACCCGACAGGCCCTTGCCCACGTAATCATTGGCATCGCCCGATACTTCGAGTTTCAGCCCCGGCGCGGCAAAGGCCCCCAGGGACTGGCCACAGGATCCCGTCAGCTTCACCGTCAGATGGTCAGGTTGCAGCGCATTGCGCATGCCGAAATTCTTGACGATCAGCGATGACGTTCGCGTGCCAATGGTCCGGTGGGTGTTCCTGACCGCATAGGAAAGCTGCATCTTTTCGCCTTCCTCAAAGAACCGCGCCCCATCCTTGACGATCTCGGCGTCCAATGTGTCAGGCACGGAGTTTCGCGGCTTGGACCGGTCATAGACAATCCGGTCCGCGCCATCGACAGTGATCAAGAGCGGGTTAAGGTCGAGGTCATCCAGATGCGCTGACCCCCGGCTGACCTGGCTGAGCAGGTCTGCCCGCCCGATGATCTCATCCAAAGACCGTGCGCCGATCTGGCTGAGGATTTCCCGCACTTCCTGGGCGTAGAAGGTGATCAGGTTCACCACCTTGTCGGCCGAACCGGTGAACTTCTTGCGCAGTTCCTCATTCTGGGTGCAAACGCCAACCGGGCAGGTGTTCGACTGGCACTGGCGCACCATGATGCAGCCCATCGCGATCAGCGCGGCGGTGCCGATGCCGTATTCCTCGGCCCCCATCATCGCTGCGATGACGATATCGCGCCCGGTGCGCAGCCCGCCATCGGTGCGCAGCGTGATCCGTTCGCGCAGCTTGTTCATCGCCAGAACCTGATGCGCCTCGGTCAGGCCCATTTCCCACGGCAGACCCGCATATTTGATACTGGTCGCGGGGCTGGCGCCCGTACCACCATTATGCCCCGAAATCAGGATCACATCGGCCTTGGCCTTGGCCACGCCTGCCGCAATCGTCCCCACACCGGAGGATGAGACGAGCTTGACTGTCACCTTGGCCCGCGGGTTGATCTGTTTTAGGTCGTAGATCAGCTGTGCAAGGTCTTCGATGCTGTAGATGTCATGATGCGGCGGCGGTGAAATCAGTGTGACACCCTTGGTCGAATGCCTGAGCCGCGCGATCAGTTCAGTGACCTTGATACCGGGCAACTGCCCGCCTTCGCCGGGTTTGGCCCCCTGCGCCACCTTGATCTCAAGCTCTTCGCAGGCGTTCAGGTATTCCGCCGTTACGCCAAACCGCCCCGAGGCCACCTGCTTGATCTTGGCCGATGGGTTATCGCCATTTGGCTCGGGCACGAAATGCGCGGGGTCTTCGCCACCCTCGCCACTGTCAGATTTTGCGCCGATCCGGTTCATCGCGATATTCAGCGTCTTGTGTGCTTCGGGCGACAACGCGCCCAGTGACATGCCCGGCGTCACGAACCGCTTGCGGATCGAGGTG
>JAOUMG010000593.1 GCA_029881635.1 Paracoccaceae bacterium
CAAGGAAGGTGCAGGTTTCCGTGCGATGATGAACAATTTCGCCATCGCTGTGTCGGTCGGCCTGCAATACGGCGTGCCGCTGGAAGAATTCGTGGAGGCATTCACCTTCACCAAATTCGAACCGGCAGGCATGGTGCAGGGCAATGAGGCGATCAAGAATGCGACCTCAATCCTTGACTATATCTTCCGCGAACTGGCCGTCAGCTATCTCGACCGGTCGGATCTGGCCCATGTGCAACCCGTCGGGGCGTCTTTCGACGATATCGGCGGCGGATCGGACGAAGGCCAGCCCAATGTCGCGACGGTTTCAGACAATGCCGCGTCAAAATCGCTGGAAATGCTGAAACATGTCTCTTCCACCGGCTATCTGCGCAAAAGACTGCCCAAGGATCTGGTGGTTCTGCAGGGTGGAATGGGCGCCACGGCTTTTGCCGGGGCAGCTGATCCGGTGACCGCGCTGAACACGCTGGTCCCCGAGACCGCCATGTATGCATCAGGTGGCGGATCGACGGCGATTTCGTCGGGCACGGTCAGCATGGACGCACGCACCAAGGCCAAGATGCAGGGTTACGAAGGCGATCCCTGCGGCGAATGCGGCAACTACACGCTGGTGCGCAACGGCACCTGCATGAAGTGCAACACCTGCGGCGGAACCAGCGGGTGTAGTTGATAAGAGAGACAGAAATACCGGTCCCGGGACTTTTCCCGGGGCAGGGTTCCGGGGCGGGTGCGCTCGCCCCCGACGACGTTCAGGCCGCAGGCGAGAATACCGAGCGGTACGAAATGATGAGCTTGAACGGCGAACCTCGGGGGGTCTTCGGACCCCCCTTTTTCTTTTTTCCGGCGCTGGGGCGCGCAAACCAGTATCAGCAACCGGCGCTTTGCCGCCGGTGCCAGTTACAAGATTGGCGCCGGCCTTTCTGACCCCTTGCGGGAAGCCTCCAGAACCACCAAATAGGCGGTGGTGGCAAACAGACCACTGATTCACGGGGCAAAGTCCCCTTACCGGAGTAACGTTGTTATGAATAAGCTCGTTCTGGCCGTCAGCGCCTTTGCTGCTATAGCTGCCGTTCAAGCCAATGCCCAAACCGTCGTGACCGACACCGACGGTAACGGCACCTATTCCATGGAAGAATTGAAGGCGGCTTATGCTGACCTGACCGAGGAAACCTTCAAGGCCGTTGACGTGAACGCTGACGGCGCGGTTGATGCAGACGAACTGCAGGCCGCGATTGAAGCTGGCACTCTGCCCGCCTGATCGGTACCGAATATATTCTGACTGCTCGCCCCGGCCGAAAACCGGGGCGATTTGATTCGCAGCGTATCAGTGGCCTTCATGCAGCGTCCTCATTCGTCAGCGATGCAGCAACCGGCCCGCTAACTGGCAAACCGCAATCGCTGCGCAACCGTGCCCGCGCCCGTGCCAGACGCGACATGACCGTCCCGATGGGAAGGTTTTCTGCCGCAGCCATCTGGGCATAGCTTTCACCTTTCACCACGTGACGCAGGATAAGCCGTATATCGGCCTGCGGCAGCTGCGCCATCTGTCCGGCAACCTCGCGCAGCGCGATGCGGGCTGGCGCCTCGGGTGGCACCTGGGGTTCGGGGGCCTCGGCCAGGGCGATCGTGGCGCGGGCAGGGCGACGTGCCAGATTGCGGGCGGCTGACATCAGATAGGGACGCAGATCATCGATCACGGCACCCGCCTCCAATTGCGCCCAGACCCGGGTCAGGGCTTCTTGGGCCAGATCCTCGGCCTTGGCCGGATCGCGCAGCAGACAGCGCGACAAACGCTGCAAGTCAGGGATAAGCGCTAATAGGGGCGAGGCATCGGGTTTGGTCATGATCAGATCTCCTTTGCAACAAGAGATCGGGCCCCGGACTGTGACCGACAAGCTGGGGGATTATTGCCGAGCCAGCTTCCGCCAATGGTTTCCCGCGTTTTGTGGCAACAACCCGCGTGGGCAGGCGCAGGCTTTGGGCGGATCGGCGCGCGGTGACAGGCCGGGTGCGCGTACCGTGGAATAAAACCGCTCCCGTTGCGTCTTGTTCCATGAGGGCCGCGAAAAACGGGGTCTTCGCAACACTGAATGATCTAGGAGATGATCCAATGAACAAACTGGCATTTACACTCGCACTTGGCCTATTGCCTGCGGGCATGGCGTTGGCCGCAGGCCTTGCCGACATGGATGCCGATGCCAATGGTACCTTGTCGATGGAAGAACTGACGGTCGCCTACCCGGCGCTGGACGTCGACGCCTTTGCCGCCATTGATGTCAATGCCGACGGTTCGGTGGACGAAGCTGAACTGAATGCGGCCATTGAGGCAGGCAAGCTAACCAACGACGGCTAACGCCTCGGACGGTGCGGGCGGTCCGTCAA
>JAOUMG010000594.1 GCA_029881635.1 Paracoccaceae bacterium
CCCGCCCGCGTCCAGAAACCAGTTGTCGGGATAGGGGTACCACCAATCCTGTTTAACCGGCTTGTGATCGATGATCACCATTTTCGTGCGGCGAAACGCATCCAGCCCCTGCCGCCCCAGTTCCCGACCAAGGCCCGAGGCCTTCCAACCACCGAAGGGCAGGGCGTCGTTGTCGATCAGCGGGTTGTTGACCCAGACCATTCCCGCCTCCAATCGCTCAGCCGCCTCCATGGCCTCGCCGAGGTCGGTGGTGAAGACCGATGCGCCAAGCCCGAATGGCGAGGCATTCGCCCTTGCAACCGCCTCATCGAAGTCAGCGACACGGATGATAGCGGCGACTGGCCCGAAGCATTCGTTCTGCAAAAGTGCCATGTCCTCGGTGCAGCCGGTCAGGATCGTCGGTTCATAGAACCATCCGACCGGCTGGCTTTCCGGTATCCGCCCGCCTGTTGCGACAGTGGCCCCCTTGGCGGCTGCATCATCCACAAGCCCCATGACCCGCGCCCGCGCAGCTTCGCTGACCAAGGGTCCGATTTCTGACCGTTCAAGCCCGTTGCCAATTCGTAGAGCCCGCGTCAGGCGGACAAATTCAGCGATAAAGTCATCGTGAATGCTGTCAACGACATAGATCCGTTCGGCCGAGGTGCAGACCTGTCCCGAAAGATGGAAGGCGGCGGTTACCGCGCCTGCCGCGGCCACGTCCACCGGCGCGCTGGCCGTGATGATCATCGGATCGCTGCCGCCCGCCTCGATCACGGCGGGTTTCATCGCCGATGCAGCTGCCATGCCAACGGCGCGCCCCGCTGCCGCCGATCCGGTGAAAGCCACGGCATGGGTCCGCGATGAGGCAATCAATGCCTCGGCCAGGGCGACCCCACCGGGAAGACATGCTACAAGATCGTTCGGCAAGGCCCTGAATACCTTCATGAACTCAAGCGTGGAAAGTGTCGTCGCCGGGGCTGGTTTGATGATGCAGCCATTGCCGGCGGCAAGCGATGCGGCGACAGTCCAGCACATCAGCAGCACCGGAAAGTTGAAGGGCATGATATGCACCGAAACCCCCAAGGGTTCGTAGCGCGCGAACTGGAACGATCCGGCCTGTGTGGTGCCCGCAACCTTGCCGGCCTCGTCACGCGCCATTTCGGCATAATAACGAAAGATCGGCGCGCAATTGGCAATCTCGCCAATGGCTTCGGGATAGGGCTTGCCCATCTCGCGGCTCATCAGCATCGCGGCAGGGCGATGATCGGCCTTCTCGATGGCGTTCGCGAGATCATGCAGTAGTTTGGCGCGCGTCTTGGCGTCGCGTGCTTTCCACTTCGCCTGTGCCACATTGACTGCTGCCAGGACCGCTGCCATCTCGGTTTCCGTCCCTTCGGCAATGTGCCCTACTTCAGCAAGGGTAGCCGGGTCATTGACGGGCCGGGTGGGACCGGTCATCGGGTGATAACCGGGGTTCAGGAAATAGGCGGGCCGCGCGGGATCAAAGCTCATGGTGCGTCCTTCAGCGGATCATATAGACCTTCTTGATGGTCTCGTGGATGGTGCAGGTGCCCTTCCAGTCTTTCGGAAAAAACGCTGCTGTATCGGGAGTTATCTCGATAACTTCACCTGATTCATGAACATAGGTGCAGCGCCCCTCGAGGAAATGGCAGAACTCGTCGCTCGTCACATGGCAAAACCACTTGCCGGGCGTGCAAACCCACAACCCGCATTCACTCTGCCCGTTCGGACCTTTGTGGATGACGCGGCCAGAGGTGCGCGACGACCCTTCCAGCATCGTCGGAACCTCGCCCCAATCCACGAGGTCGGTCTGGCCCAGGGGATCGCGCATCAGCGGCGTGGCAGTCATGGCATCTGTCCTTTCCGGGTCGTCGCCCGTCAGCATGTAGGTGTTGCGGATCGTCTCATGGACGGTGCATTCGCCCGCCCAGCCTGCCGGGAAGGTAACGAGCGTATTGGGCCCGACCTCCACCACCTCGCCGGTGTCGCGCCTGTAGGTGGCACGCCCCGCGACGAAAAAGCACAACTCGTCACGCGGAATGGCAAGCCGCCAGCGCCCGGGTGTGCAGACCCAGACGCCGATTTCGGGCCGGTTATTCGGCCCCTTGTGGACCAGCCGCCCGATTGAATGCGATGCGCCCTCCACGGTATCGGGTTGCGCCCCCCAATCGACCAGATCGGTGCGGCTGGATGCGTCGTGAAGATGAGGGGCGGATGAAGTCACTTCAAAAGCCTTTCGAGCAGACCCGCCGCCTTTTCAGGACCATTTTGGGCCTGCATATGCGCCGACGTGGCGGCAAGTTTTGCCTTCATCGCCCGGTCGGTCAGGCAGGTTTCGATCTTTTTCAGAAGCTCCGCATCGGTCCAGTCATAGCG
>JAOUMG010000595.1 GCA_029881635.1 Paracoccaceae bacterium
TTCCACAGTAAGGTCGGTGGGCGCGAAATCGGCATTGGTCAGGGCATGTTCCCGAACCGCCGCTGCCGCACCTATGCCGAAGGACAGGTTGACCAGTACCCCCTGCCCATCCCGCAGCAATACAGACAATCCCCGCCAGCGTTTTCGGGGCAGGTTTCGCAGGCAGATATGCAATCGCTGCCCCACCAGCGCACAAAGATCCTTCATCGTCTGGGCGCAGCGCGGTTTCTTGACGGCGAAGATTTCCAGAAACCTCCGCCCCACCAATTGCTCGTCACTGAGCTTGGCCAATGTCGGACCGACACCCCGGATATGTCCCGAGGCTGAAATCCAGATATGCATCGGCATCAGCCGCCCCAGTTCCGCCTCGCCGATCAGAGCGGGGTCTGAAATCATGTTGCCGTCCATCACACCCCCTGTGGCCGTGCCAGATCAAACTGGCGCCCCGTGGCAAATCTCGCTTGCAACAGTTCAATGGATATCGTGTCCGATGGGCCGCCGGTGGCGGAGGCATCAATCAATGCCAGCGCCCCGTAATCATCCGCCATGGCGCGCAAAATGCCGGCAAAGACCGCCCCGAATCCCGGGCGCTGCCCCTTGCAGACCAACCTGAAACGCCCTTCCCCCGCGATCAGCAGCGCCAGTTCGGGCATTTCCAGATCAGGTACGGCAAGACGCACACGGTCGGGCAGTTCGTCCAGCGATTGCAGGAATTCCGGATAATCCGCCCCACCGAACCGCAACAATCGCCGCAACAGTTCCAGCCCGACAAGATAGTTGCCCAAATCCTCCAGCAGCGCTTCGCGCGGTTTGGCCAGCCTGACCGAGGCAATGTTGAGCAAAGCATCCGTCAGCCCGTCATCGTAGCTGAACAACGCCTCGAACCCCTGAACACCGAGCCCGGCTTCCTCTGCCACATGCGCCCAGAAATCCCCACCATAAGTATCGCGCAAGAAACATTGAATTGATCGGTTGATTAACCCGTGCATGGCTTTCCCTTCCCGTCCGCGACACCGAGAATAGGGCGGGCCAGGTTAAGAAACGGCAAAGCTGAATTCGGAAATCCCCGTCTTCACCGATGGCAGATTCAACCTGCGGTCTGGCGGGGGCAGAAGGGTGCCTTCTGCCACAGGCTGGGCTTGGCCGTATCAGAAATCGGTCGGGGCGCCGCCTTCGGATTTGCGCCGGGCGACAAAGTCGCGCAGTTCTTCGTGGTGGGCCGCGTCCAGCGGCGGGGCCTCAAATTCGGCAATGATTGCCTTGAAGATTCCGTGCGCCCGCTCGGCCGTCCAGACGGCGCCGTCCAGTTCCCAGGCCTCATAGTTGCGCCAGTCGCTGGCAATCGGGGCATAGAAGGCGGTGGCATAACGGTCCTGCGTATGCTGGCAGCCGAAATAATGGCCCTCTGCCCCTACCTCGGCAATTGCCGACAGTGCGATGTCGTCGGGCGTGGTGGCCCAGACCTGCGGTTCCATATAGCGCTGCATCATCTGGATCACTTCGCAGTCCATGATGAATTTTTCCGGGCTCGCGATCAGGCCGCCTTCGAGCCAGCCAGCGGCGTGATAGACCATGTTGGTGCCCGACTGCATCGCCGCCCAGAGGCTGTTGGAGGTTTCCCACATCGCCTGCCCGTCTGGCACATTCGCTGCACAAACACCTGACGACCGCATCGGCAGTTTATAAAACCGTGCCATCTGCCCGGTCATTTGTGTGGCCCGCATGTATTCGGGGGTGCCGAACGCCGGTGCGCCCGATTTCATGTCCACATTCGAGGTGAAGGTCCCGATCATGCAGGGCGCCCCGGGGCTGTCATATTGCAAAAGCGCAATCGCCGCCAAAGCCTCGGCGATCGACAGCGTCACCGCGCCTGACATCGTGACCGGCGCCATCGCACCCGCCAACGTGAAGGGCGTCACCACCACGACCTGGCCTGCCCGCGCCAGTCTCAGCGCACCGTCGATCATCGGGAAATCGTGCTTCAGCGGCGAGACGGAGTTGATGTTGGTATACATATGCGGCTTGGCGCGGAACTGCTCATGCGTCAGGCCACCGGCGATCCGCACCATCTCCATCGCGTCTTCGACGCGTTCCTTGCCCAGCGAATAGGCATGGCAGACCTTGTCGGTCAAAACGAGCTTTTCGTAGATGCAGTCAAGGTGGCGGACAGAAGGATGAATGTCGATCGGCTCCACCGGATAGCCGCCGGCGAAGTGGATGCAGTTGAAATACTGGGTCAGCTTGATGAAATCGCGAAACCCGTCCATGAAGCCGGAAACCTTGCCGCGCTCCAGATCCCAGTAATTGGGCGGCGAAGAGACGTTGCCAAAGAGGATATGCTTGCCGCCCATCGGCAGGGCCCGCGCCGGGTTGCG
>JAOUMG010000596.1 GCA_029881635.1 Paracoccaceae bacterium
GACAGTGCAGGCGCACGTACCAAGACGTTGCCAAATGCCGAAGAGGCAGAGCTTGCCGCCAGAATTATCCGTGACCGCGCGGCACGGCGGCTGGACGAAACCGTGACCGTCAGCGAACTCATGCGGCGCTATGATCAGAGCCGGTCGGCGGTGCAAAAGGCACTGGGCAATCTTTCTGACGACGGGTTGCTGACACGCGCGCCGGGGCAGGCGTGGGTGTTTTCACCGCTGCCCGATGCGCCCGAATCGCAGGCTGACAGCTTTGACTTTCGCCTGCTCATGGAACCCGCCGCGATCCTAACGCCGGGGTTCCGGCTAGATCAGGACAAGGCGGTCGGCTTGCGCCACCGGATGATGGATTTCCTGGTGCGCCCGGATGAGGCGCTGGAATTGCGCGAATTCCAGAAGATTGATACTGATTTTCACGGGCTGATCGCACGTGGTGCGGCCAATCGTTTCGTGGCCGACGCGTTGCTAACCCACTTGCGCTTGCGTGAATTGCCGGGGGCTACAGTCCGGGCAAATGTCGTGCGGTTGCGGCAGGCCATTCAGGAACATCTCGGTATTCTTGATCATCTTGAAAGCGGGCGCTTTGATGTGGCCGCAGATCTGATGCGCGTGCATCTGCGCCTGTCTCGTTCCTTGCGCCCGCAAGCTGCCAATCGGGGGGCGCCGCCTCTCTTCGGGATGATCGGGAGGCCCGGAAAATGAAAGTTGATACGCCCCCGACCATCGCGTTTTTTCCCGAAGCGAGTTTTGGGGCCGCGCTGAACTGCGTTGGTATCGCCCGCGCCTTGCGCGACAGGGGTGCGCGCCCGGTTTTTATCTGCCACGCGGGATTTACTGGCATTTTCGCCGATTACGGGTTTCAGGAATACCATCTGCCTGCCGCCGACGGCAGCAACGACTCGACCGAGGATTACTGGCAATCCTTCATCCGCCGCCATCTGCCGCATTTCAACCTGGCGCCGATTGACCAGATCGAAACCTATGTTGCCCCTACCTGGGAGGCGATCGTTGATACGGCCGTTCATGCCGAGGCCCCTTTAAAGGCGATGCTGCGCAGCCTGGGCCCTGATGCCATTGTTCTTGATAATGTGGTGATGTTTCCGGCAGTGGCACAGGCCGGTTGCCCCTGGATACGGGTGATTTCATGTGCGGAAACGGAGTTGCCAGACGCCGATGTGCCGCCCTATCTTTCCGGGCTTGCCGCAGATGACCGCGCGGGCCGGATTGATTTTCTGAACCGTTACACCCGTGCGGTTGCACCCGCCCATGCGCGCTATAATGCCTTTCGCCGCAATCATGGGCTGGGGCCTCTGGAAAAGGGCCTGTTTCTGGAACCTTCGCCGCATCTGAACCTGATGCTGACGCCAACGATTGTAAAACGCCCGCGCGCGCAACCACTTGACCCTGCGAGGTTCACCTATCTCGAAGGCTGTGTGCGCCGCGAAGGCCCCTTTGATCTACCGGATTTCCCACAAAACACCGGCCCGCTGATCTATGTCAGTTTTGGCAGTTTGGGGGCGATGGATTTGGCGCTGATAGAGCGGATGCTGGCGGTCTTTGCGAAGATCCCCGGCAGGTTTATCGTCAATGTGGGCGGCTTTCAGGATGCCTACCGCGCCGTGCCAGACAACGTGCATCTGGGTGAATGGTTCCCGCAGCCCTCAGTCGTGGCCATGGCCGACCTCTTTATCCATCACGGCGGCAATAACAGCTATTGCGAAGCTCTCTGGCACGGTGTGCCATCGCTGATCATGCCTTATTGCTGGGACGGTCATGACAATGCCATTCGTGCCGAGGAAACGGGTACCGGCCGCGCCCTTGCCCGCGCCAGCTGGACAGAGGAGAGCCTGACCGGTGCGATTAATGATCTCTTGAATGACAGCGATATGAAGGAACGTCTGGCGATGAATGCAAGGGACATGGCCAGACGACCCGGTGTCGATGAAGCTGCGGACCGGATTTTGGCATTGGCAGTCCCGTCAGCTAAGCGCGAGAAAGAAACAACCTTGTAAAAATGGTGATTGCCAAATCATGCATTTGCGACAGACTGGTGCTATCGGCACATCGCCCAAGAAATCCTAAAAAGCTGCACAACGAACAACCACAGTGAGGAATGAAATGAAAAATCAAATGACCAGCGGCATCGCCATTGCCGCGATGCTGCTCGCTTCAACCGCCTCAGCGCAGATGACGGCCGTCGGTGCCGGAGAAGGGCAGGTCAATATCGTGGCTTGGCCCGGCTATATCGAGCGTGGCGAAACTGACGCCGCCTTTGATTGGGTGACCAAATTCGAAGAGGCAACGTCCTGCAAGGTCAATATCAAGACCGCCAATACCTCGGATGAAATGGTGGCCCTGATG
>JAOUMG010000043.1 GCA_029881635.1 Paracoccaceae bacterium
CGCAGCCCCCTTGCGCCCGGCACTCAACAGTTGCGCGCTGATCGCCACCTTTCGCGCATCAGGCGAAATCTGACTGTCCAAGGATGCGGCACTGTCCAACCCGGCCAGATCCAGCGTCTGATAGGGACCGCGCAAAAATCCAAACCGCCTCATCGCAAGGTCAATCTCGTAAGGCAAAGCACCATCTTCCACCAGGCAATCCATCGCCCGCTGATAGGCGGCCATCACCCTTTGGCTGATCAAACCATGGCCCGAACGAGCACGCACGCCAACCTTGCCCATCTTGCGGGCAAGCCCCAGCATGGTGGCCGTTACCGCAGGTGCAGTGGCGCTACCCACAATGATCTCGACCAGCCGTTTACTCTGCGCCGTGGCCGAAAACTGCAACCCGATCACATCATCGGCCCGGAGCGTCGCCGCTGCAATCTGGTCAAGTCCGTTCCCAAAGCTTGTTGTTGCCAGAATGGTACTGGGGCGTAACATCCTGTCGAGGTCAGCAAAAAGCGTCTTTACCGCTTCCTCATCCGAATCTGTCGCCTCGATCACCAGACTACAGGCCGAAAGGCCGTCCATAGCAGTGGCCCCCGTCACCTGATCCCATTCCGCCTCGCGGCTCTCTGCGCTTAGCGCACCGGATGCCACTGCTTTCTCGTGACGCGCGGCAATCCGGGCCAGACCGTCGGCCAGTGCAGTGGCATCGGGGTCGACAAACGTCACGGCATGGCCTGCAGAAAGCAATGCTGTCACGATGGCCGAACCGGTAGGGCCTGCCCCGACAACGCCGACCTGATCCAGAGGCCGCGGTAAAACACCCGACAACTCCGGCGGTCGCGCCGCACGGCGTTCGGCCAGAAAGGCATGGCGAAGCGCCGCGGCCTGTGGCGAGGCCACCAGATCCTCAAACGCCGCACGTTCAAAGGCGTGGCCTTCGTCTTCTGGCAGCAGCAATGCCGCCTCGACGCATTCGACGATACGCACGGGCGCTGGCAAGCGAGGACCCGCCAGACCTTTGCGCGCCGATGCGACGGCCGCAAGAAAGGCCGTCGGATCGTCATGCAGATGATCCACGCGTGGGTTAGCAGGCACCTTTCGCGTGCCCGCCACAACCGCGCGCGCCAGTGTTTCGGCAGCCTTTGCCGCATCACCCGGTGTCAGTTCGTCAATCAGCCCAAGTTCGACACCGCGTTCGGCCGGAATGGGCAGACCAGACAGCATCATCCCGAGCGCCGCCTTGGCGCCGATAAGGGGTGGCAGGCGCTGGGTGCCCCCGGCACCCGGCAAAATACCCAAGGACACCTCGGGAAAGCCCAGCCTTGTTCCCGGCTCCGCCAGACGGTAATCCGCCGTCAGCGCCAGCTCCAGCCCCCCGCCCAGGGCGGTGCCATGCAGGGCCGCAATCACCGGTTTCGGACAGCTGGCCAGTGCTGCACAGACATCCGGCAAAAGTGGCTTGACCGGTGGCTGGTCAAATTCGGTGATATCGGCGCCCGCAGGCCAGGTGCGCCCGGCGGCTGCCAGAACAATGGCGCCAACCCCGGTATCGGCCACCGCATCAGAGAGCGCCCGCGCCAAGCCTTGCCGCACGACCGCTGACAGCGCATTGACCGGCGGATGGTCGATGGTGACCACGGCCACACCATCGACGACACGATAGCTGACTGGTTCAGACATGCTGACCCTTTTCAGATGGGTTTCGTCGTCTGCAATTCTAGGGCGAATGTCAGCATTGGCAATGACTTGATTTCCAGAAGACCTGCCCGCCCGTCAGGACGCGCAGTTACGGCAGAAAGGCGTGGCCGGCAAAAGATCCAGCCGCTCTTCCGAAATGCGTTCGCCGCAGCGCACGCAGTCGCCATATTCGCCCTCGGCCAAACGCAGCATTGCCGCGTCTATCATCCGCAGTTCCAACTGTGCCGCCGCCCCGAGATCCTCCAGAACCTCGTCGCCCTCGCGCTCCACAGCCATCTCTTCCCAGTCCTTGGCCTCATGGGTGTCAAACTCTGCGCCGATCCCGGCAATACGGTTCATCAGGTCTGCCTGACGTGCCTCCAGCTCGGCTTTGCGCTTGGCGTCGGATTTCATATTCTGCTCCTTTGGCACCAGCGGTACGGTTCCTTCCAAAACAGGACCACTTTCGTTCATCCTTCATTACAGGCTGTAGCGAACCGATCTTTGATGCAAGTCAAACTTGTGACCGGCCAACCGGCCATTCTCATATTCCGAACTTGATATATGTAAAGGGAACCGTGTATTCAAATCAACATGAAAGGCCGGATACATCCCTGGCCAACAACACGGGGCGGCAATGCAGGCAGAATGGGTTTGGGGTCTTGCAGGTGGGCTGATCATCGGCATTGCCGCGGTCATGTTCCTGCTGATCAACGGTCGGATCATGGGGGCATCGGGTATTGTCGGGGAGGTGGTTGACGGTTCCAACCGACCCCGGCGGGCTGAAAACATGGCTTTCATAGCCGGGCTGATCGGCGTTCCGGCACTGGCGTCCCTGATGTTCGCAAAAGGCGACACCCATCTGGGCGCGGCATTGCCCCTTGTCATTCTTGCGGGGCTGCTGGTCGGCGCAGGCACCCGTCTGGCCAATGGCTGCACATCCGGGCATGGCGTTTGCGGCATGTCGCGGCTGTCGCTACGCGGTATCGTTGCCACGGTGTTTTACCTGCTGGGCGGCGGGCTTGCCGTGCTGGTTTTCCGGCACATTCTGGGGGTGATCTGATGCAAAGGATCGTTTTCGCGGCGCTTTCGGGCGGGTTGTTCGGCGCCGGGCTTTTCCTCTCGGGCATGACCGATACGCGCAAGGTACAGGGCTGGCTCGACATTTTCGGGCAATGGGATCCGACCCTGGCCTTCGTTCTTGGCGGGGCGATCCTGCCCATGGCCATCGCCTGGCGCATTACCGCGAAAATGGGCCGCGCCCGCCTTGGCGATGCGTTCCCGCCACCACCCGAACCGAAACTCGGCCATAATCTTGTGATCGGGTCCACGCTTTTCGGCTTTGGCTGGGGAATTGCCGGGCTTTGCCCCGGCCCTGCGGTGGCTTCGCTTAGTTATGGCGGTCTGGGTGGTCTCATCTTCCTTCTGGCCATGATGGCCGGTATGCTTGGCACACCCGCCTTGCGGGCCCGGATCGACCGGCTGGCCGCATAAGGAGCATGACATGACCCCACGCAACCTGACGCCAACTTATGCGGTATCTCCGCAGATCACCCCCGACGATGTGGCGGCCATCAAGGCTGCGGGGTTTACCCGCGTGATCTGCAACCGGCCCGACAGCGAAATCCCGCCCGAGCTGCAGGCAGCCCGCATGCGTGAACTGGTCGAAGCAGCGGGGATGGAATTCGTGCTCAACCCTGTCATCGGCGGCGCCATCACGCGGGAAAACGTGGCCGCTCAAAAGGAAGCGATGATAACCGCCACCGGCCCGGTATTTGCCTACTGTGCCTCAGGCAACCGGTCCTCCATCGTCTGGGCGCTCGGGCAGGCGGGCGAGGTAGAGGCTGATACGCTGATCGCGGCGGCGGCAAAATGGGGTTACAATCTGGAACCGATCCGTCCCGCGCTCCAAAACCCCAACGTTTAGAATCGCGCCAATACCAACCGGATTGCGCCGTCCCGCAGGGTCAGGTTTCGCCAGCGGTTTTCATTTGAACGAACTCCGCCCCCTTGCCGGATTCCGTGCCGGGCGACAGATCCGGTGCAGTCAAGGCCAGTTCGTCGGGATCGGCCTCAGGCCCCATGAAGATACGCACCGCATAGTTGCCCTGACACTGACCTAACCGCGCATGGGCCACAAACCGGTGGCCGAACCCCTGGACACGGACATGATTCAATGACTGGGCAGGCAGCGGCAGAAGCGACCCCGGCTTCAGCGCCAGCACATCGGAAAGCGGCAGCGTTATCCGGTCGAAAACCGCCTCGATCTGGGTGCGGACGGCCATCACCGACCTTTCGATCTGTTCTGACCATTCCGTCTGCGCATAACCCGGCACCGGCCCGTCGACCGAAGGTTTTTCGTCGCCCGAATGGATCGGCGCCCTGCCCCGCCCCTCTGCCGGCAGCGCCAAGAGAATGCTGCCTTCGCGCGGCACACCTTCTGCGAATTTCAATGTGATGTGAAAGCCCCTGTAGGCAATGTCTTCCATCATCAGGCCCAGCGGTCGCGGATCGCTCAGATAAGAGGTATAACGAAAGCCCCCCAGCCAGACGATCGCCGCATCGGTGGCCAGCAACACCTCAAGTTCACCCAACATCTGATCGACGAAACCGACCGACATCGCCGCATCGGTCCGTGTCGGTCGCCGCGCCGCCACAGGGCCCGGACTGATGCGCCCGGTGGTCTGCATCTCGATCAAGGTCGCGACCGTCGCAGGCGACAGCGCCACCAGTCCCAGCGATTCTTGTGGCCCTGCGATCATCATCAGCAGCGCCCTTTCCTCCAGCCGTTCGGGAATTTCGGCCAGCGACAGGCGCATTTCGCGCAGCTCCACGATTTCGATCGGCATTGCCATCAGGTCCTGTGCCGTCTTGGCCAGCGCCTGATGCAATGCCCGAACGGGTGTCATCGCCGATGCACCGGGCTGGGATGCCCCCGCCGCGGCCTTGCGCTTCAATACGGAATGGGGCGCGGTATCTGTCATGCCTGCGTCCCGGCCTTCGCTTCTGATGCCAATCCCCAAGATATCTCACAGATCGAGGTTAGCAAAAGGTTGACGCAAGTCTGCCCCTGTCGTTCCGGTTCAGGAAGTCGCCAGCCTGAATTTCAAAAACCTGGCGCCATCATAGTCCACGTCTCCGACCGGCTCCGCACCGATCCGGCGCAGGGCGCCCAAATTCTTGCGCGAGGGCGGCAAAAGGAATGTCACGTAGGGAATGCGCTGATCCGCCCGCGCAAATGCAAGCGCCTTGGCCGCGATGTGCCATCCCAGACCAAAGGCATCCGGTCGCAACACCAGGCCAAAGTCCCACTCCTGCCCCTCTTTCTGAAACCCGCCCCATCCGACATAGTCGCCATTACTGAAGATCGCCCAATGGCCAAGCCCGTCGCGCCGCCAGCATTCCTCCTTTGCCGCCACGAATTTGGCGACCTCAGCACCATCCCAGTCGAAAGTCAGCAGCGGCATATGTTCGCCCACACGAGGGTCGGACATATGCGCGATGATCACCTCCGGCGGCACATCACGCAGCCGCGCGAAGGTAATCTCGGCCTTGCGGGTTCTGATCATCTCGGCTCTCTATCCGGCGGTTTCCTGACCGCACATAGGTATCGCCAGATGCCCCGCAATCAAGCGGATGTATTACTCCAATGATCAAGAATTGGTGTTGTCGCGGGCGATCCACCGGCTGCTGCGAGCGGCATCCTCGGCAGCCTCGGCCTTGGGTTTCACCGGCAGGCTGACGCGAAAGGCCGCGCCACCCTGCCCCGGCAGATAGGCGATGCTGCCGCCGAGATTTGCCATGATCTCACGGCAGATGGCCAGACCCAGGCCCGCCCCGCCGGCCCGCGCGGTATCCGACAGGCGGGCGAATTTTTCAAAGATCAGCGTTTGGGCCTTACGTGGGATCCCCGTCCCGTTATCGATGAAATCGACGGTTATCCGCCCCCGGCGCTGGCGCACGCTGATGGTCAGCTCCGGCCGGACCGCATCGCAGTATTTCCGGGCGTTCGAAATGAGATTGATGAATACCTGAACCAGACGGTCGGTATCGGCGATGACCGGCATATGCTCCGACGGCAGGTCACGGTGCAGGGTAAAACTCCGCTCTGGCCGCGTGTTGCTGGCCGACTGAACCGCGCGGTTGATCAGGTCATGAAGGTTGGCCACTTTGATGTTCAGCTGGACCTTGCGGTTTTCCAACACCGACAGATCCAGCAGATCGTCCAGAAGACCGGTCAGCCGGATCGCCTCGGTCTGAATGATCCCCGCATATTTCTGCTGCATCTCACCCGGCAGCTCCGGATCCATCAGAATTTCCGAAAACGCCCGAATCGAGGTCATGGGTGTGCGCAACTCATGACTGATCTGGCTGAGGAAGGCATCCTTCTGCACCGACAGCTCGGTCAGCTTGTCATTCGCCTCGCCAAGCTGGCGGGCAGTACGGGCCAGCTCTTCCGACTTGGCCTCAAGCTGGGTGGAGTATTCCAGTATCTGCTGGGCTTCCGACGCAACCGCCATCAGATCCTGTGCCGAAACAACCGCCCCCACGGCGAACTGGGCGATCATCGCATGGGCGGTGGCCGCACCCACGGCACCTGCCAGACGCCGCTCCAGCTTTTCGATGAAATTCGGGGTGGTTTCGGGCAGGAAACCCGCCTTTCCCTGTGCTTCGGCTTCGCGCTGGAAAAACAGCTGCGCTTCTTCCGCGCCCAGGATGCCCTGGCTCATCGCCAGCAGATCCTCGGCCTCCGCACCGCCGCGCGACCATCCATGCGCGGGCGTGTCATGACTAAAGACATTGACGAAGGCCACGCCTTGCATCCGTTCCAACGGTCTCGGGAAAGTCGCCAGCGACCCGGCAACATAGGCCGCTGTGTTCAGCGCCATCGACCAGAAGATCGCATGCAGCAGCGGATCCAGCGTCGATATCCCCAGCAACGCCTGTGGCCGCAGCCAGCCGATGCCCCAGGGCCCTTCCGCCAGAAGCGACGCCGACAACAACCCGCCGGTCCCGAATGACGGCAGATAAAGCGTGTAGAGCCAGACCAGAAAACCGGTTCCAAGGCCAAGCGCGGCCCCGGCCCCGGTGCCGCCGCGCCAGAATATGCCGCCAAGCAGGGCAGGCAGGATCTGCGCCACCCCGACAAATGAAATCAGCCCGATAGCGGCCAGCGCAGCCCCTCCGCCGGACATGCTGTAATAGCCGTAACCCAGCGCAAGTATCCCGGCGATGGACAGGCGGCGCGACATCAGCACCAGACCGCGCACATCCCCCGGCGCCCGTGCGCCACCGCGCCGCAGGCTCAGCCACAAGGGCGTCACGATATGGTTCGACACCATTGTCGCCAGCGCGATTGCCGCCACAATGACCATCGAGGTCGCCGACGAAAACCCCCCAAGAAAGGCCAGCATCGCCAGTTTGCCCTGCCCCTCGGCCAATGGAAGTGTCAGCACGAACAGATCGGGGTTGGCCCCCAGCGGCAGCGTCTCAAGCCCGACGACCGCAATCGGAAGAACGAAGAGGCTCATCGCCAGCAGATAAAGCGGAAAGGCCCATGAGGCGGTCGCCAGATGCCGTTCATCCGAATTTTCGACGACCATCACCTGAAACATCCGCGGCAGCGTCAGAATTGCCGCGGCCGAGATAAAGGTCAGCCCGATCCAGCGCCCCGGCTTAAGCGGCCAATCGGCTATGGGCGAGGCTTCGATCCGTGCCATGACATCGCCAAAGCCGCCCGCCACACCCCAGACCGTAAAAATCCCCACGGCGAGAAGGGCGACCAGCTTGACCACCGCCTCCAGCGCGATAGCCATCACGACCCCGTGGTGGCGTTCATTGGCGTCCAGATTGCGGGTGCCAAAAAGAATGGTGAATAGCGTCAACCCCGCAGCAACCCACAGCGCCGTTGCCCCCTGATCGGGAAGCGCCCATCCTTCGGGCGTGCCCGAGGCAAAGACACCGAAAGAAAGCGTCACCGATTGCAGCTGCAATGCGATATAGGGTGTCGCCGCCACGACAGAAATAAGTGTGACGATCACGCCCAGCACATTCGACTTGCCATATCGCGCCGAAATCAGATCGGCGATCGAGGTCACACGCTGCGCCCGTCCGATCCGCACCAGTTTGCGCAAAACCCACCACCATCCGATCAGCACCAGCGTCGGTCCAAGATAGATGGTGACGAATTCAAGACCCGACCGCGCCGCATAGCCGACCGCGCCGTAAAAGGTCCAGGCCGTGCAATAGATCGACAGCGACAAGGTATAAACCAGCGGCGAACGCAGCCAGCCGATATGCCCCTTTTCGGCACGCCTCTCGGCGGCGAAGGCCACAAGGAAAAGCACGCAGACATAGGCCAGGCAAACCGCGACAAGAATGTTGAACGGCACCATCAGTCCGGCCCTGCGCCATTCTTGGCCGGATCCGGCGCGCCACCGGCTTTTTCGCTGCGTGACAACACCCGGGCCAATACGAATGCCGCCAGTATCAAGAGCAACCACACCGAAAAGATGTAAAGCCCGCCCCAGGCCGTATCCGGTTCTGGCGTCTCTGCCGTGCGCCACAAAATAGGCAGCAGAAACAGAAAGATACCCAATATCGGCAGCAATCGCGCGGCATCCATCATACGGCGACGGCGATAGTTCTGGCGCGCCAGAAACAGAGGTGGGCGCGGGTTTTTCACGGCGCTCGACCCACCGGAGCTTTCACAAGCCTGTTCATTGTTCCGCCATCTCCCGCAGGGCCGCAAGTATTTCGTCATTGGCGAAAGGCTTGGGCATGAAACGGCTGGCCCCTGCGGCTATTGCCCTGCCCCGTTCGGCCTCCTGGCCGCGCGCGCTCAGCACCAGTACCGGCATATCGGCAAGCTCCGCATCCGCCCGAAGATCAGCAAGTATCTCATACCCTGACTTTCCGGGCAGCATCACATCCAGAACCAGTATTTCGGGTGCCTCACGCCGGATCACATCCAGCGCATCGGTGCCATCGTCATGGGTTGCGACTGTCCAGCCATCGCGAACCAGAATATAGCGGATCGCTTCGGCGATATGGGGCTCGTCTTCGATCAGCAAAACCCGTCTGCCCATCTGCCGCCTCCTTACCCAATCGCTCAGAAAGACTATCACCGATGACGGGGGGCAGTGTCAAAACGCAATCGCACACTTCTGGCGCTTCCCCTTGGGCCGGCGCCATTACCCTGTGACACTCAGGATCGACGGCTCACGTCTTGCGACGCATTCCGCGCGCGGACATATCCGGCAGGAGGGTCCGATCAACCGCTCGCCCTCTGCCCGCTCAATCGGCGCTGGCAAAACCAGCATCAGCGCCTCGACCACTTGCGGCCCCTCAAAACCGCCCGGATGCCGTGGTTCGCTGAACGCATAGGTCAAAAAGCGCTGCGGAACCCGGC
>JAOUMG010000597.1 GCA_029881635.1 Paracoccaceae bacterium
CTTTTTGTGAATGCCGAAGGCGCGGGCCGACAGCATTTCGGGCAGATCCATCCCGTAGGCGTCATTGATGTTGGGCGCATTGTCCAGCGCCTCGCCAACGCGGTTTTCGCCAAAGACCAGCAGTGTTTTCACACTGTCACCTGCGGCAATTACCGACCCCGAGGTCAGAACCGAGAAATCGACCTCACCCGTCACGGCACCTGCCACAGTGCCCTTGCCGCCCTGAAGCGGGATCAGGTTGAATTCGACGCCAACCTGTTCGCCAAGTGCCAGCAGGCCGATGGATGCAGGATGCGCCATACGGCTGGTGCCAACGGTCAACTTGCGCTTCTTGCCCTCGGAAAGGATGTCATCCATCGTTTTCAGCGGGCTTTCCGCGCCGACAAACAGGCAGCATGGATCCTTGTCGACCTGACCAAAGTAGAAATAGTCGTCGATGTTGAAATCCGGTGCCTTCATGGCCCAGTTCAGCACTTCGGGGCCCATGTTGCCGAAGATCAGATTGTAACAGTCCGGCTCTGCCTTGCCCATGTAGATCTCGTAACCTACGCGGCCCGAGGCACCCGGGTAGAAGCTCGGTTCGAATTCGGTGCCCAGTTTTTCCTTCCACACGCTGGTGAAAGCACGGAAATTCCGATCAGCGCCGCCACCTTCAGCGGTCGGGATATAGACGTTGATGTTACCCTCTGGATAGCCCGCGGCGCGGGCGATACCTGGCATAGACAGGGCTGCTCCGCTTGCGGCTGTAGTTGCCAGAAAGCTGCGGCGATTCATGGTCAGTTTTTGGGTCATGTCGTCCTCCATTGGCGTGTCTTGCGCATTGTTCTTAGGCAATGCCCCGCAGGTCTGCGCGAGTCCCTTGGGGTTTTCTTGTAAAGCGCAGTCATCCTCCTGTTCCTTGCCATTGGGTCAGGTAGGTCGCAGCGCCTGAGTAGATCAGCCGGGCGGCCAGTACCGCCAGAATGATGTTAAGCGCGATTTTGAAGCGTTTTTCGTCAATTCGCATCAACACCTGGCGACCGACGACCGTTCCTAAAAAGCCGAAGAGGATCAGCAGGCAGATCAGGCCAACCCATTGGGTAAAGGCAAAGCCGAGGATGCTGAAAGTGATCGTCTTGAGCAGGTGTTGCAGTGTCATGAGCGTGGCATGGGTCGCCACGAACCCCATCCGTTCAAGCCCTTGCGTCTTCACGAACGCCGCGACGAACGGGCCGGTGCCGCCAAAAAACATCGTGAGGAAGCTGGAAAAGCCACCCGCAACAGCCGCCGATCTGCGCATGAAAGCCGGGGGGCTGGCCAGGATTGACCACAGAATGAACAAACCGACCCCGACCTGGATGGCGGCCGGGCTGAGTTGAACCACGAAGGTACCCCCCAATGCGACACCGATCAGCGCGCCAAAAGCAAACGGTGCCACAAGCGGCAGGTGCAGATGTGACCGCATAAGAGCGGCACGGCCCACGTTGGACCCCAATTGGACAACCCCGTGCACAGGAATGATCGCGGGTGCGGGCAGCAAGATCGCCAATACCGCCAGCATCACGGCACCGCCCCCGATTCCGAAAGCCACGGTAACGAACGAGCTTGCAAAACTGACCGCCAGGATCGCGGCGGCGATGGGCCAGCCCAAGCCGGCGTGAAGAAACTCGGCGCTCATGTGTCAAGCACCGATGAATGAAACAGGTCCTCAGGCTGCACACGGGACGCTGCGAGGTGCTGTTCAACCGAATATCGGCAGATGGCGTCGATTTCCGCACGGTTCTTTGTGAAACCGTAGCTCCAGTAGTCAGGCCCCAGAACGTCGCGTGTCCGTTCCATCGAAGCGCCCAGCCAAGGCAATGACAAACGGTTGGCATTGCCCAGCCACACCTCACGCAGCCGCGCCAAGGCAAGATCGCGCGCCTGGACAAACCCGTCAAACAGGGCGCGCGGCAGCCAGGGATTGTCATCCACAATCGTCTTGCGGATACCGATCAGATGCATGATCGGAAAGAAACCGGTGCGTCGGAAATAGTCCTGCTCGGCTTTCTCGAAATCCGGTATCAGACGGATAAGATTGGGGTTGCCGTCCAAGAACGCCTTGGGCGGTTTTGGCGCCAGTAGCCCGTCAATTTCCCCGCGCAGCAGCATATCTTGCAGGGTGTCGCCATCCTTGATCGGTTCGACCAGCATGCCCTCAGGCAGCGCCAGTGCCAGCCGTTCATGCCGGATGCCTTCATCCAGCGCACCTGTGCGCCAGTGGATCTTGCTGTTCTCAACCCCGTATTCATCAGCCAGAATGCCCCGCATCCACAACGCGGCAGTCATCTGATATTCCGGCACCCCGATACGGCGGCCTGCAAAATCCGCCGGGCTGCTGA
>JAOUMG010000044.1 GCA_029881635.1 Paracoccaceae bacterium
GGAAAGGGTATTTCATGGCGCAGACAGTAATCTTCCCGGGCCTTGATGACCTGCCATTCCTTGTTGGCGTAACTGCCGAACCGGCGCGGGTCAAAGTCGCGCATCGAAATATCCGCCGCACCATGTACCATCCAGCGCGCCAGCTCGCGGGTAAGACCAGGGCCCCAGCCGATACCAATCTGCGTTCCGCAGCAACACCAGTAGTTGCGCGCGCCCGGTGCCGGACCGATCAGCGGATTGCCATCAGGCGGATGTGAAATCGCGCCATGCACATTGCGGGTGATCCCTAGCTCTGCAAATACGGGCATCCGGCCGAGCGCGTTTTCCAGCCACGGCATGACACGATCGTAATCGGCGTCAAACAGTTCGTTTTCGGCTTCCCAAGGGCAGTGATCGACCCAAACAGGGTTCGGATTCGTCTTTTCATAGATGCCGATCAAGCCCTTTTTCTGCTCCATCCGGATATAACCCGACACCAGTTTGTCGTCGCGGATGACCGGTAGTTCCCGTTCAAGGGCTTCAAATTCGGGGACGGTATCGGTGACAAAATAGTGGTGGGTCATCGAGGTCATGGGCAGTTGCAAGCCTGACCATTCGCCCATCTGACGTGCATAAGTGCCCCCGGCATTGACCACATGTTCGCAGGTAATCGTGCCCTTTTCCGCTTCGACCAACCATTCGCCACCTGCGGTTTGGGTGATGTTGGTGGCGCGACAGCGGCGAAAGATCCTGACACCAAGATGCCGCGCGCCTGCGGCAAGCGCCATGGTGACGTTGGTTGGATCGACATGGCCGTCATCAGGCGTGTGCAGGGCCCCCAATACGCCGTCGAGATTATAGAACGGATGCAGTTCCGCGACGCGTGCCGGGTCCACAAGTTCTATATTGAAGCCAAGTGAACGGCCCACCGACAATGTGTGGCGCAGCCAGTCCATTTCATCCTCGGTATAGGCCAACCGGAACGAACCACAGCCATGCCATGTCACGGCCTGACCCGTCTCCTTTTCCAGCCGTCCGGAATAAAGACCAATGTTATAGTCGACACATTTTCCCAACCCGAAGCTTGAGGTTGAATGGGTGATCTGCCCGGCCGCGTGCCACGTTGAACCGCTGGTCAGTTCTGCCTTTTCTAGCAAAACGACATCGTGCCAACCTTCATGAGCAAGATGGTAGGCCAAACCGCAACCCATCACGCCGCCGCCAACAATCACGACCTTGGCCTGAGTCGGAAAACGGGTGTCGTTCATGGCGTGCCTCTGGCTCAATTTATTCTCGACAGGCTAATAGTACATATGTACCATAGTCAATCATGAATGATACAAACATATCCTCACGTGTCTTGAAGCGCCTCGCCACCGAGCTTTCGGATTTGACCCCGGAGGCACGCAAAGCGGCAACCTATGTGCTGGAGAACCCGCGCGAAGTCGGGGTTTCGACGGTAAGGGAGATTGCAGAGGCCGCAAATGTAAAACCCAACACAGTCGTGCGAATGGCACGACAAGTAGGATTTGAAGGCTATGACGATTTCCGGGAACCGTTTCGCGACGCAATCCGGCGCGGTGCGGCGGATTTCCCCGACCGTGCAAGGTGGCTGCAGGATATCCGCAGATCCGGCGATCTCGGCGGGCTTTACGCCAATATGGTGCAGGGGGCTTTGCGCAATATCGAAGAAACCTTTGCAGGGATAACCTCTGACCAACTTCAGGCCGCAGCCGAAGCGATCTGGTCGTCGCGCAATGTGTATACACTGGGTGTTGGGGTCAACAGCTCGAACGCGCGGAACTTCACCTATCTTGCATCTACCGGAATGGTGCAGTTTCACGCCATTCCAAGATCCGGTTCCACCGCCATTGACGATCTGGCGTGGGCGGACAAGCAAGATGTCATGATTGCCATCACGAGCAGGCCCTATCGAAGCGAAGTTGTCGAAGCCGTCCGCATCGCACGTGATCAGGGAATTACTGTGATTGGTATTTCTGACAGCCCAGCCAGCCCGATCATACGAGGTTCGCAGCACGGGTTTGTTGTTTGCGTTGATACACCGCAGTTCTTTCCGTCATCGGTCAGCATCATCGCGTTGCTTGAAACGCTTTTGTCCTTTGTGATCTCGGTCGCCAGCGACGAAGTTGTCGCCCGTGTGGATACCTTTCACAAACGACGTCATCAGTTGGGTTTATACGCCGAGGGGGCAGAATGACCTTGCCTGTTCATTCATTGGCCGCACGTTATTATACGGACCCCAAGGTTTTTGCCGCCGAACACTCGGGCCTGTTTGCGCGCACCTGGCAGTTTGCCTGCCATGCCTCTGCCGTGCCAAACCCTGGTGATTATCTGGCCTTTGATGTTGCGGGCGAAAGCCTTTTTGCTATCCGGGGGCGAGACAACGCGATCCGCGTCTTTTACAATGTGTGTCAACACCGGGCGCATCAGCTTGTGACTGGTTCCGGCACGACACGTGTTGTCGTCTGCCCGTATCACGCCTGGACCTATGAGCTGACCGGTCAGTTGCGTGGCGGGCCAAACATCAGTGCCGTGGAAGGGTTTGACAAATCAAGCATCTGCCTGACCGAGGTACGTGCAGAGGAATTTCTTGGCTTCGTGTTCGTCAATCTGGACCCCGAAGCTCAGCCGATGGAAGAATGGTTTCCGAATGCCCGGTCAGAAATCGAGGAGTGGGTGCCCAACTGGTCCGAGCTGAGGCCGTTGGAATGGGTGGAGATACCTGAGAACTGCAATTGGAAGGTCTCGGTCGAGAATTATTCCGAATGCTATCACTGTTCGCTCAATCACCCAACTTTTGCCACCGGCGTCGTCAAACCGGAAACCTATGACATTCAACCGCAAGGCAAATGCCTGCGCCATACGACCGAATGCCAGAATCTGGAGGCCATGACCTATGAAATCAATTCAGGGTTCGCCCATCATGACGAATATTCCAGTTGGTACCTCTGGCCGATGTTCAGTTTTCAGGTCTATCCGGGGAATGTGCTGAACACCTATCATTGGCGGGCAGTCGATGCAGATCATGTGGTGGTCTGGCGCGGTTGGTATTCGGTGGGCGGGGCAGATAACGAAACCGTTCGACGATTGGCGGTTCAAGACCGCGCAACGACAGTTGCAGAAGATATCCGCCTTGTGGAATCCGTACAGCGCGGGCTCAGGTCACGTGGCTATCGTCCTGGCCCGCTGGTGCTTGACCCGAAATGCGGGGTGAATTCCGAACACTCAGTCATGCATCTGCAAAAATGGATGCGAGAGGCTGTCGATGGCTGATCTGCCGTTCACGGTTTCAAGTATGCGTTAAAGCGGCCAAGATCAGGCCCGGTAGACCACCGAACCTTCCACCATGGTCATTAGAACTTTCGTTTCACCAATATCGCCTGCGGGGCAGGTGAATATATTTTGGTCCAGCACGATCAGGTCGGCGCTTTTGCCAAGGCCAAGCGTCCCGGCATCGGCTGAATTCCAGACGGCGGCTGCGGCTTGGGTCGTATAACCCGCAACCGCCTCGGCCCGCGTAATTCGTTCCTCAGGCAAGAAAGGTGGGACAGCTCCCTCTTTGGCAGGTGGCTGACGGGTCACTGCAGTCTCAATGATTTCGAAGGGGTTCAGGGTTGACACACCCCAATCGCTCGACAAGGCCATGGATGCCCCGGCATCGAGCAGCGACCGGAAGGCGTACATATAACGGCTGCGGTCATTTCCGGTCATCGGAACGGCGATATCGGTGACCGACGGTTCATTACGCGCCCATAGGGGCTGTACGTTGGCCATGACACCCAGTTGGCGAAACCGGGGAATGTCGGCAGGATCAATGAACTGGATATGGGCAATCTGGTGCAACGATGGCCAGGTGCCATTGACCTTGCGGGCAGTTTCCATCCCGTCCAGCGCGGCGCGTACGGCCATGTCACCTATAGCATGCACATGGATCTGAAACCGATCTGCGTCAAAGGCCGTGAACATTTCACCGATTTGTTCGGTTGTGAACATCAGGGGTGCATTTCCGCCTTCTGCATCCGAATAGGGCGCGATCATAGCTGCGGTCCTGTTTTCGATTACCCCATCCAGAAAGAATTTAGCTGAGTGGACTTTGAACCGCCCCTCGGTAGCCGAGGCGCGAAACCCTCTGAGCCGTTCAAGGGCGGCTTCGGTTGTGTCATGGGCGGTGACAAGTGCGGTGGCACCGACCCGCAGGGTCAACTCGCCCGATTGCACGAGATTGTTGTAAACCCGGACATGACGTGTCTCTACTTTGGCGTCCAGAACCCCGGTGAAGCCGTTGCGGTGCGCCAGCGCTTGGGCCCAAAGAATGCCACGGGCGAAATCCTCATCCGATGGCGCAGGCATTCGCGCCTCGGCCCAGGCAACGGCGTTTTCGTAAAGCATTCCGCTAGGGTTGCCACTGGCATCATGGACGAAATGCCCGTTCATCGGCTCCGGCGTATCCCCGGTCAGACCCACAGCTTCGCAACCCATCGTGTTGAGACAGGCGTTATGTCCGTCAGAGGCAACGATCAGGCAGGGCCGGTCCGGGATGGCCCGGTCCAGAAGGTGCCGGTCAAGGTTTCCTGCGTGAAATACGCCAGAATACCAGCCGGTTCCGTTAACCCATGGCCGGTCGTGGGTTAAGGCAAAAGCCGAAAGTATCGCCACCATCTCATCAGGGGTACGGGCTGCTGAAAGGTCGGCGTTCTGACTGTAGTCCTGACCGCTATCCTGTAGATGGATATGTGTGTCCTGAAACCCCGGCAACACCAACCTGCCGCGCCCGTCCATCAATTCGGTTTCCGGGCCAGCCAGCCCCCGTATATCACGGTCATTTCCCAGCGCAGTGATGCGCCCGCCCCGCACAGCCAGTGCGGTAACCTCGGGAATGATGCCATCCATGGTTACGATATGCGCATTGAAAAGCAGGAAATCGGCGTAGGTCATCGGGCGGGCCTTTGCGGGAGTTTTCTCGATGCAAGATTGTCGCCAAAGTACCCGCGCTGGCAAGCCGTAAAGCGAAACGCTGGCGGCCAATATTTTTACTTTCCGGATTTCAAAAGCCATGCAAGAGTGAGCCATTAATCACATCTCTTGGGGGCGCTCAAATGCATCGTATCAAGTTCATCGACCAGATGGCGCAAGGCAAGTTATCGCGCCGGAAAATGCTTCAATCTGCCAGCGCTTTTGGTGTTGGTGCGTTGATGCTGCCGCGGCCCTCCGCAGCAGCAGAAGTTTTGACCTGCCTCGAATGGGGTGGCTATGATTCTGCCGATTACTTCCAGGCCTATGTCGATAAATACGGGGCCCAGCCAAATTTCTCTATCTTCGCGGGCGAAGAGGATGCGCTGGCCAAGGTTCTGGCCGGATTTGCGGCGGATGTCATGCATCCTTGCAACTATTCTGTCAGCCGATTTGTCAATGCAGGCGTGGCCAAGGAAATTGACACCTCCCGACTGTCACACTGGAACGATATTTTCCCGGCACTTCAGATCGCTGAAGGTGTGGTCTGGGAAGGCAAGACCGTGATGGCACCCGCTGACTGGGGCAATTCATCGCTTGCCTACCGCCCCGATCTGTTGCCACCGGAATTCGCCGAAAATCCGACATGGTCAATCTTCTATGACGAAGAATATACTGGCCGTGTTGCGATGACCGATAACGAAATGGCGATTATCATCGGCGCAATGGTCGGCGGCATGTCCTACGACGAGGCTTACAAACTTGAGGGTGCAGCCCTTGAGGCGGCAGCCAAGGAATGGGGAACCAAGGCCGTCAACGTGTCAAAGTTCCTCTGGACGGATTCCTCGGAAGTTCAGCAGGCCATGGCCTCGGGCGAGATTGTTGCTGCTTATGCCTGGAATGACCTTATCGCAAACCTCCGCAACGAAGGCGTGCCAGTTGCCTTCGCCAAGCCGAAGGAAGGCATGTTCACCTGGTTCTGCGGGCTCACGCTGTTGAACACCGGCAAAGCGGATGAGCAGGCTGCCTATGATTTCATTGATGCCTGGCTTTCACCTGAAACCGGCAAGGCCCTGATCGAAGGGTCGGGCTATGGCCATGCCAACCTCAAATCGTTCGAAATCGCCGATGCAGCCGCGATAGAGGCGATGGGTATCACCGATCCGGTTGCCATGATGGCCGATACCATTGTGTTCAAAACCCCGACCGATGCGGTGCAGGAAGGCTTTAACAAAGTTTGGGGGGATACCAAGGCGCTGAAATACTGACCCAGTTGTGACTGCGCTTTCCGACCCTATAGAGGTGTCGCCTCCGCGCGATGCTGAACGCTTCCGCCGGTGGCTGAGGGGCTACGGTCTCTTGTCACCGGCGCTTGCCGTGATGTTCGCCATGCTGGCGTTGCCCATTGCGGCACTGGTGTTGCTCAGCTTCTGGACGCAGAACGGGTTTGAGCTGGACCGTTCTCTTACAGTCGAAAACTACGCCCAACTGGTTCGGTTAAAGGACGAACCGACAATCTGGTTCGGTATTCCGTTCTACTTCAACTACCCGGTACCAGCGATCCTGATGATCAAATCGGTGATCATGTCGCTGACCGCAACCATTGCCGTCATCGCATTGGCCTATCCGATGGCCTATTTCCTTGCCTTTCGGGTGCACAAGCACAAGGCGCTCTGGATCATAATGATCACCATCCCGTTCTGGACCAGCTACCTTTTGCGGGTCTTTGCGTGGAAGGTGGTTCTTGGCTTTAACGGTGCGATCAATTCGGGCCTCAAGGCTATCGGTGTCATCGATCAACCACTGGAATTTCTGCTTTATAACCCGGGTGCTGTGGTGATCACGCTTGCCCATTCCTGGGTCGCCTTCGCGATCCTGCCCATTTACGTGTCGCTGGAGAAAATTGACCGCTCGCTTCTTGAGGCCGCCTCGGACCTCGGCGACAGTAAACTGAAACGGTTTTTCCGCATCACGCTGCCACTTTCTGCCCCGGGCACAGTTGCTGCGTCGCTTTTGGTGTTCATCCCGACCGTGGGTGATTACGTGACGCCGACACTGGTGGGCGGGCCTGGTGGCACGATGATCGGCAACCTCGTGCAGGAACTGTTTCTCAAGCAGAACAACGCACCGCTTGGGGCGGCTGTTGCCATCACTATGATGCTGATCATCGCATTGATCGTTGCAATCTTCCTTTGGGCGATCGGTTATCGCCGCATCCGGGCGCGAAGGATGTAGGCATGCTCAACAAACTCGACGGCCTGTGGGTCTATGCAATCATCTTCATCGTCTTTCTTTACGGTCCGGTTTTGCTGATGCCGGTCTTTGCGCTGAATGACGGGACGTTCGCGACGTTCCCCCTCAAAGGCTTCACGCTGAAAAACTTCGCTTCGATGGCACAGAATACCTCGATGATTTTGGCGTTTCAGAACAGCCTCAAGATCGCGATCGGCGTGGCGATCTTGTCAACGGTTCTGGCGATGCCTGCTGCATTGGCACTGACGCGGTTTCGTCTGCCCATGGGTGCGCCAATCCAAAGCTTCATGATGCTGCCTCTGGTCATTCCCTCCATCGTCATTGCCGTGGCACTTTTGGTCATCATCCTGAAAATTTTCGGCATACAGCTATCGCTTTGGACCGTCGCAGCGGGGCATGTGCTGGTTTGCCTGCCCTTTTGCATGTCTGTCCTCATGTCGCGCCTGGAAGGGTTCGATGCGAATCTCGAAGAGGCGTCTCGCGATCTTGGCTGTTCGGCCTGGCAAACGTTCTGGCGTGTGACCTTCCCGCTGGCGCTTCCGGGTGTGATCTCCAGCCTGCTGATGGGTTTCATCATTTCCTTCGATGAATTCGTCATCGCGTTCTTTCTGACCGGCACCGAAAACACCCTGCCGGTCTATCTTTTCAGCCAGCTCCGCTTTCCCAACAAGATGCCCGGCGTGCTTGCACTCGGCTCGCTTATACTTGTGGGGTCTGCCGTTCTTGTCATTGCGGCCGAGATCATCCGCAAACGCGGCGCGCCCTCGAACAATCCCGGAGATTTTTGATGACCGCCGAAACCCCGATTATCGAACTGCGGGGCGTGACCAAGCGCTTCGGTGCCCTTACCGTGCTGCGCGACATCAGTTTTGACATCGGGCGGGGCGAATTCTTTTCACTGCTGGGGGCTTCCGGCTGCGGCAAAACCACGCTTTTGCGCATTCTTGCGGGTATTGAACAGGCCTCTGGCGGGTCGCTTCTGATCGATGGGCAGACAATGGCCGGTGTTCCGGCGAACAAGCGACCGACCAATATGGTTTTTCAGAGTTATGCAATTTTCCCGCACCTGAATGTCGAGGAAAATATCGGCTATGGATTGCGCAACATCGCCCTGTCGAAAGATGATGCAAAAGCCCGAGTTGCCGAAGCGATCGGGCTGGTAAAGCTGGACGGGCTGGCTACCCGCAACGCCCATCAGTTGTCAGGCGGCCAGCGGCAGCGCGTGGCGCTTGCCCGGGCGCTTGTGTGCCAGCCCAAGGTTTTGCTTCTCGATGAACCGCTCTCGGCGCTCGACAAAAAGCTGCGCGAGGAAATGCAGCAGGAATTGCGCGCCCTGCAGCGGACAGTCGGGATCACCTTCGTCTTCGTGACCCACGATCAGGAAGAGGCGCTGACCCTGTCGGACCGTATCGCGGTGATGTCGGGGGGCAAGGTGCTGCAGATCGACACGCCCAAGGGACTTTATGAACGGCCCAATTCCCTCGAAGTGGCGGGTTTTGTCGGCACCATGAACCTCTTTCCCGGTGTAGTGAGCGATGCCAAAGCAGATAGTGCGCGGGCCGATGGCGGTAGCTTGGGTTCGTTCGCTGGCGCTATCTCTGCCGGATTGACCGTGGGCACCCCGATCTTCGCTGCCGTCAGGCCGGAGAAGATTTCGATCTCGGCGGGCGCTAACCGTCCTGGGACCAACGCTGTCACCGGCCGCATCAGCGCGATATCCTATTTGGGTGATCGCAGTCATTTCATGGTCACTGTTGACGGTGTCGATGCGCCCGTACAGGTTTATCGCTCCAATCTTGCTTCTGCGGCCGAAGGCATCGGTGAA
>JAOUMG010000598.1 GCA_029881635.1 Paracoccaceae bacterium
GCCGAAGCGAATTCGCGACGCCATAGGACGATTAACGTTGTGGTGGTCGCCAATGCCAGCGCCTCGGGGCCGAGAACCCAGGCAAGTGCGCCCAAAGCAAAGTAAACGGACCGCAGGCCGCGGTTAAAGCTGCGTGCCGCTGCGATGTTTATCGCCGCCGCCTGGGCTGCGCGGTCGTAGGCTAGGGGATCGTCCGGATCATTCGGCACCGCGGCCATGACAATGGCGCAATAGCCAAACAGGCGGTTGGACCAAACGAATTTAAGGAAGGCATTGGTCAGGAAAAGTAGCACGACAATGATCTTGGTTTCCCACACCGCTGCTGATGTTGCCGACAGCGTCAGATCTTCGGCGATATCTGACAGTCTATCCGTGTTCCCAATCAGCGCCACACCTCCACCAATTGCGATCATCGTGGCCGAAGCCAGAAAACTGGTGCCCTGGCGAAGACTGTCCATTACCGAGGCATCGAATATGCGGGGCTGGCGCGTTACGAATTGGCGCATCCATTCGCGCCGATAACTGTTCATCAGAATGGCTACTGAAGGGCGCTTGGCAGGTGGGTTTTCAACAAGATAGCCAATGCTGAACCAGCCGATCAGCAGGTATGCCAATGCAGCAGTATCGGTCAGGCCGAGGTTACTGGTGTTGAACAGGTCAATCATGTTGTAGATGTAACGTAGCGAATCCACAGTTGCCATATGCGTTGATTGGTTATATTATTTTACCAATTGGAACGGGGGCAGTTGTAATATGGAAATGCCAACGCCGGATCCGAGGATCCTGGGGCGTAAGTCTGCTATAACTTCCCGACTTCGCGAGGTTCTGCCCGACGATTCTGTAATCGACGACCCTGCAGAAACGCTGGCCTATGAATGCGACGGTCTGACCGCCTATCGCTGCGCGCCGATGGCCGTGGTATTACCGCGTACCACAGCAGAGGTTGCAGCCGCATTGCGCGTTTGTCACGAAGAAGGTGTGCCGGTCGTGCCGCGCGGTTCGGGTACGTCGCTTGCCGGGGGGGCGTTGCCTTCCGCCGACTGTGTCATCCTGGGTGTCGCTCGAATGAACCGCGTCCTTGAGACGAATTATGACGATCGTTACATCCGCGTTGAAACCGGGCGCACCAATCTGTCGGTATCGGGCGCGGTCGAAGCAAATGGGTTTTTCTATGCGCCGGACCCGTCCAGTCAGCTGGCCTGCGCCATCGCTGGCAATATCGCGATGAATTCGGGGGGCGCACATTGCCTGAAATACGGGGTTACAACCAATAACCTGCTTGGTGTCACGCTGGTGATGATGGACGGAACCGTGGTCGATATCGGCGGTGCGCATCTGGACGCGGCTGGTCTTGACCTTTTGGGGGTAATTTGCGGCTCCGAAGGTCAGCTCGGTGTTGTGACCGAAGCGGTGCTACGCATTTTGCCAAAACCAGAAGGTGCCCGTCCGGTCCTGATCGGGTTCGCTTCGAACGAAGTTGCAGGCGAATGCGTGTCCGATATCATCCGCGCGGGCGTCCTGCCCGTGGCCATCGAATTCATGGACCGCCCCTGCATCCGCGCCTGCGAGGATTTTGCCCATGCCGGCTATCCGGATTGCGAGGCTTTGCTGATTGTCGAAGTGGAGGGAAGCCCTGCGGAAATCGATGAACAGCTGGCGCTGATCAAGGAAATTGCCCGCCGCCACAACCCGGTGGAACTGCGTGAAAGCCAGTCAGAGGAAGAATCGAAGAAAATCTGGCTTGGCCGAAAATCCGCCTTTGGGGCGATGGGGCAGATCAACGATTATATGTGTCTGGACGGCACGATACCAGTGTCGTCCCTGCCTTTGGTCCTGCGCCGGATCGGCGAGATGAGCCGAGAATTCGGGCTGGATGTCGCCAATGTTTTTCACGCGGGTGATGGCAATATGCACCCCCTGATCCTGTTTGACGCCAACAAGCCAGGTGATCTGGAAATCTGCGAGGCATTCGGCGCTGAGATACTGAAGCTCTGTGTCGAGGTCGGTGGCTGTCTGACCGGTGAACATGGTGTCGGTATTGAGAAAAGGGATTTGATGTCAGTGCAGTATAGCGAAGATGATTTGGAGGCGCAGATGCGGGTAAAGGATGTATTTGACCCAAATTGGTTGTTGAATCCCGCCAAGGTCTTCCCGCTTGGAATTAGCACTGGCAGGCGCGCTGCCTGAAACCTTTGGGCGGTCTGGTGCTGTCATGCCGAGATTTTTATTTCATAACGAAAGACGAAACGCTTGAAACCGCAATCAGAGACCGAGCTGGCCGAGTTGATCCGTGAGGCCAATGGGCCGCTGCGGGTCCACGGTGGCGGGACCCGACCCGTCGGGCGTCCAGCCG
>JAOUMG010000599.1 GCA_029881635.1 Paracoccaceae bacterium
AGTCCGATCAAAGCAGTCTGAGCCAAGGCGCTACCCCAACCAGCACCGGGCCGTGCCCAGACCTTGAGTGACCAAACCTCGGGCAAGGCCAGCGGAAAGGGCCAGCGCCAGGCGAATGACCATATCGCCAATCCTGCCAGGGCCACCGCCCCAAGCGACATGAGAAGGATCGCCGCAGCGCTTGCCAGTTTTATCCCTGGGCCGGCGGAATATCCGCGACCACCACGGCGTATCCAGAGCCGCCCCAAACAGATCACTGCCCGCTCAGTCATGATCCAGGTCAAGATGCCAAGCACCACGATGCAGGCTTGGGTCAATGCGGCTGCCGAGGCTGGCAGGATCAGTGATATGTCGGGTGCAAAGAACCACCGTGTGACCGCGACCGCCAGAACAGGCGGATTGGACGGCCCAAGTATTATCGCCATGTCGACCACTGACAGGGCAAAGGACAGAACAACAAAAATTGGCAGGCGGATCAGCGGATATACCTGCGGAAAGATCACCTTGATCCAGACAACCCCCCGCCCGTAGCCAAGCGCCCGGCCTGCCGCCAATTGTGTGCGTATCGGCAGCTGAGACAGTGCCGCAAACATCACCAAAAGGAAAAACGGAACCTCTTTGGCCAGTAGCCCCAGTATCAAGGCAAATCCGAAGGCATCGTTGACTGTGCCGATATCGGGCGGCAGATCCCAGCCGGTGGCCCACGGGCTGATCAACCGGGCAATCCAGCCTGATGGCGAGATCAGAAACGCCAACCCGATCGCAAGGGCGGCGTGGGGCGTGGCGAGAAACGGGCCAAGGAAACGATGGATATTTCTTTGGGCTGGCCCGCCGTGAACCGCTGCACAAAACCCCGCCGCCAGCAATAGCGACAGAACGGTCGAACTGAGACCGGTCCAAAGCGTAAGTTTGAGGCTGGTCGCAAACCCGGGCAGCGACCACAATTGCCGCCACGGCTCCAACGTCAATGTGTCAGCGCCGATTGCGGGCAATATGCCAAAGGCCGCACGGCCCGTTTCCCATAGGCCCGCCAGAATTGGCAAGACCAGCCCGGCGACCACCAAAAAAAGCACGACAGATCGGACGCCCCGGCCCTCGGTCTGATTCATTTCGTATAACGTTGTGCCCAGACTTCGGTCAGACGGGTCATCCAGCTTGGATGAGGTTCAACCAGCGTCTTGCCCAACTCTGCGTTGGTGGGCAGTGCGGGCGACGTTGGCAACGCCGCGAATTCTGCGCGTTCCTGCGCGCCGAGTTTCGCCGGATCCAGAACCGAATAGCTGCCCAGAACAGTGATGTCCTGTGCCCGCGCCTGGGTTGCCGGTTCAAGCAGGAAATTGGCCACCACCATCGCGCCTTCCTTATGGGCGGCATTGAAAGGGATCGCGACGAAGCTGATATTTCCGATCGTCCCACCGTCAAGCCCGTATGCCCGTGCCGTATCTGGCAATAGCCCCTTTTCGATCGCAGCGGCAGCCGAGGCTGGGTCGAATGCCATGGAAATATCAACCTCGCCATCGTTCAGCATCTGTTCCTGGATGGAGGCGTTTTCAGGGAATGTTTTGCCCCCACGCCACAGATTTGGGCGCATGGCGTCATACCAATCCCAAAGCGGGCCTGTCGCACTGGCAAAGGCATCATCGGTAACCGGTGATTGAAGAACCGACGCATCGGGCGCAAGCTCAATCAGCGCCTGCTTCAGGAATGTAGCACCCATGAAGTTTGACACGGCCGGATGCGTGAAACGGCCCGGATTGGCTTTGGTCCATTCCAACAGCGCCGGCATCGAGCGGGGCGGTTCGGAAACCCGCGCGCTGTCGTAAGTCATGACGAACTTCGCCAGCCGCCACGGGGATTCGTAGCCCTCGACCGGCACGGTGAAATCAAGGGACGCGGCAGAGTTTGGCGACAGGTCCAGGTATCTGGCGTTAGGAAGGTCGCTGACAAACGGACCGTGCAGCAAGCCTTGTTCTTTCATCGACAGGAAGTTCGCCCCATTTATCCAGATCAGATCAACCGATCCGCCAGAAGTCTGACCGGCAGCCTTTTCGGCGATGACACGGGTGACAGCCTCGGCGGTATCGGTCAGTTTTACCTGCTGGATAGTGACACCGTATTTTTCTGCCAACTCATCGCTCGCCCAGGCAATGAAACTATTGGTTCGCTCGTCCCCGCCCCAGGCGTTCCAATAGACGGTTTGCCCCTTGGCGGCAGCAACTGTATCCACCCAGCTATCGGCCATGATCGGCGATGCGATCCCGAGGATTGCCGCGGCAAGAATAGCTATTCGCATGGTATCTTCCTCACTTATTTACGTTCTTTGGTTTCGCCAAAAGATATCCATCCCTGATA
>JAOUMG010000600.1 GCA_029881635.1 Paracoccaceae bacterium
GGCGAACCCGTGATCCGCCGCGCCGTGCGTCAGGCGATGAAGGAAATGGGCCGCCAGTTTGTCTTGGGCGAAACCATCAATGCCGCGATGGAACGGGCCTCAAAGATGGAGGCTCAGGGTTATTCATATTCCTATGACATGCTGGGCGAGGCCGCCAAAACCGCCGATGACGCGGAACGCTATGCGGTCGCCTATTCCAAGGCGATCGGGTCCATTGCCCATGCTTGCCAAGGCGATGACATCCGCGCAAATCCCGGCATTTCGGTGAAGCTTTCGGCGCTGCATCCGCGTTACGAAGTCGCACAGGAAGCCCGCGTCATGGCCGAACTCGTCCCCGTCGTCCGCGATCTTGCCCGGCAGGCGGCCAAGGCGAAAATGGGCTTTAACATCGATGCCGAGGAAGCCGACCGCCTGACCATCTCGCTCAAAGTGATCGAGGCGGTTCTGGCCGATCCCCAACTCGCCGGTTGGGACGGATTCGGCATCGTTGTACAGGCCTACGGTCGCAGGGCTACACCGGTGATCGACTGGCTTTATGCTTTGGCCCAGAAACTCGACCGCAAGATCATGGTGCGGCTCGTCAAGGGCGCCTATTGGGATGCCGAGATCAAGCGCGCACAGGTTCTGGGGCTGGCCGATTTCCCGGTCTTCACCCGCAAGGAATCCACCGATGTCAGCTATATCTCTAACGCCCGCAAGCTTCTGGGCATGACGGACCGCATTTACCCGCAATTTGCCACCCACAATGCCCATACCGTCGCGGCAGTCCTCGACATGGCTGGCGAAGCAACCTTCGAATTCCAGCGTCTTCATGGCATGGGCGAACGGCTGCATGACATCGTTCTGAAGGCGCAAAAAACCCGGTGCCGCATCTACGCGCCTGTCGGTGCGCATCGCGATCTCTTGGCCTATCTCGTCCGTCGCCTGCTTGAAAACGGCGCCAATTCGTCTTTCGTCAACCAGATCGTGGATGAGGACGTAACCCCGGAAGTGGTCGCCGCCTGCCCCATCACCGCAACCGAAACGGCGCTGCCCAACATCGCCAACCGCACGATACGACGTGGGCCCGATCTATTCGCACCTGAGCGCAGCAATTCCGAAGGCTTCGATCTGACCGATGCCGAAACGCTGGCCCGCATCGACGCCGCCCGCGATGCCCATGCCACGACCAGCTTCGCCGCAGTGCCAATGATCGCGGGCAAGGCAAAGGGCGGAACCAAACGCACTGTCACCAACCCCGCGACCGGGAGTGAAATCGGTCACGTGACTGAGGCAAGCACTGATGACGTCGCCACCGCCCTTGCTGCCGCAACCCCTTGGGCCATTGCGCCGGCCGAACGCGCCAAGATCCTGAACCGTGCCGCCGACCTTTACGAAGAAAACTACGGCGCTATCTTTGCGCTTTTGGCGCGCGAAGCGGGAAAGACGCTTGCCGATGCCGTTTCAGAACTGCGTGAGGCGGTGGATTTCCTGCGCTATTACGCCGTCCGTGGCGCCGAAAACACCGAGCCACCCGCAGGCATATTTACCTGCATCAGCCCATGGAACTTTCCACTGGCGATTTTTACCGGGCAACTCTCGGCCGCCCTTGCCGCCGGCAATGCCGTGCTGGCCAAACCTGCCGAACAGACCCCGTTGATCGCCGCCTTTGCCGTGGCGCTGCTGCACAAGGCTGGTGTGCCGGTTGCAGCCCTGCAGCTTCTTCCCGGAGACGGGGCAACGGTTGGGGCGGCGCTCACGTCAGACCCGCGCATCAACGGCGTCTGCTTTACCGGTTCGACCGATACCGCGCTCCTGATCCGCAAGGCGATGGCCAAACACCTTGCCCCCGGCGCACCGCTTATCGCCGAAACCGGTGGGCTGAACGCGATGATCGTGGATTCGACCGCGCTGCCGGAACAGGCCGTCCGCGATATCGTCGCCTCATCCTTCCAATCCGCAGGCCAGCGTTGTTCGGCGCTCCGCTGTCTTTACGTTCAGGATGACATCGCCCCCCATTTCACCGATATGCTTTTCGGTGCGATGGAGGAGCTGAGCCTGGGCGACCCATGGCATCTGGCAACCGATGTCGGCCCGGTCATCGACGCCGAAGCTGAAACCGGCATTCGCAAGCATATTGAGACCGCACGCAAGGAAGGCCGCCTCCTGCGCCAGCTTTCCACCCCCAAGACCGGCCATTTCATCGCGCCAACAGTAATCCGCGTCAAAGGTATCGCCGACCTGAAACGGGAAATCTTCGGCCCTGTGTTGCATATCGCCACCTTTGCCTCCGAAGATCTTCAAAAGATAATCAATGATATTAACGCAACAGGTTACGGCCTGACCTTCGGGCTTCACACCAGGATTGACA
>JAOUMG010000601.1 GCA_029881635.1 Paracoccaceae bacterium
GCCCTACGATCGCTGAGGAGCCAGTCATATGTCACGTGTAAAATCCGGGGTTGTCACCCATGCCCGTCACCGCAAGGTGATCAAGAAGGCAAAAGGCTACTATGCTGCACGCAGCACCAATTTCCGCACGGCCACACAGGCTGTCGATAAGGCGATGCAATACGCCACCCGTGACCGCAAGGTTCGCAAGCGCAACTTCCGCGCGCTGTGGATTCAGCGGATCAACGCGGCTGTGCGCGCGATTGACGCCGATTTCACCTATTCGCGGTTCATCAATGCGCTGGGTCTTGCCGGGATCGAAGTGGACCGCAAGGTTCTGGCCGATCTGGCAGTGAATGAGCCTGACGCATTTGGGGCCATCGTCGAAAAGGCGAAGGCCGCACTCGCGTAACACCTCACATCTGAGGGACAGTTTGACCCCGCGAGTGGCCTGATGGGCCTCCCGCGGGGTTTTTCTTTGGCCTCCTTGAATTCGAGGAAGGCTGTGATAGCAGAGGCCGGTATTCGCCGGAGGGACCGATGGACGGATTGGACGCGCTTAAGGGCAAGTATCTGGAAGGGATTTCCGGGGCAGGCGATGAGTCTGCGCTGGAGGAAATCCGGCTGGCAGCGCTTGGCAAGAAGGGTGAAATCAGCCTGAAAATGCGCGAACTGGGCAAGATGGACCCGGAACAGCGGCAGGCCACCGGTCAGGCGCTGAACGCGCTAAAGGATGAAATTGACACCGCTTTGCGGGCGAAGAAAGAGGCGCTGGGCGACGCAGCACTCGACGCGCGGCTAAAGACCGAGTGGCTGGATGTGACGCTGCCGGGGCGTCCGCGCGGGCAGGGCACCATTCATCCGGTGTCGCAAGTCACCGATGAGGTCACTGCCATTTTCGCCGATATGGGCTTTGCCGTGGCCGAGGGTCCGCAGATCGAAAGCGACTGGTACAATTTCGATGCACTGAACATCGCACCGGAACATCCCGCGCGTCAGGAACATGACACCTTCTTCATGCACCGCGATGCGGGCGATAACCGCCCGCCGCATGTCTTGCGCACCCATACCAGCCCTGTGCAGATCCGCGCCATGCAGGACCAGGGCGCGCCCATTCGGGTGATCGCGCCGGGCCGCGTCTACCGGATGGACATGGATCAGACCCATGCGCCGATGTTCCACCAGATCGAGGGGCTGGCGATTGACCGCGATCTGAGCATGGCCAATCTCAAATGGGTGCTCGAGGAATTCCTGTCGGCCTTTTTCGAAACCCGCGTGGCCACCCGGTTCCGTGCTTCGCATTTTCCGTTCACCGAGCCGTCGGCCGAGGTCGATATCCAGTGTTCCTGGGTCGGCGGGCAACTGCGTATCGGCGAGGGTGATGGCTGGATGGAGGTGCTGGGGTCCGGCATGGTGCATCCGCATGTGCTGCGGGCAGGTGGAATTGACCCGGAGGAATGGCAGGGCTTTGCCTTTGGCATCGGCATCGACCGGCTGGCCATGCTGAAATACGGCATCCCCGATCTGCGGGCGTTCTTCGAAAGCGATTTGCGCTGGCTCAGGCATTACGGGTTCGCCAGCCTCGACATGCCGACGGTGCATGGGGGCCTTAGCCGGTGACGACGATCGTTATCGCCGAAAGCAATCCGCCGGGATGGGCGTTGCAGACCGCGACGCGGGTCGGTGCGGTGATGCAGGAAATCGCGCCGGGACTGACTGTGCGGGTCGTGGCACCCTATGCCGGACCGCTTGCGGCGGATGCCTTCGCGGATGCGGATGGGGTGGTATTTCCCGGATCGACTGTAGAATGGAACACCTCGGCCCCCGAGGCAGGGCCCTTGCGGGCGGCGCTGGTCGCGGCGCTGGATGGCGGGCGGCCGGTCTTTGGTATCTGCAACGGCATGCAACTGGCGGCATCGGCACTGGGCGGGCGCGTGGCGGCATCGCCCAACGGGTCAGAGATTGTGGTGGCGCGGGCCATCGTGCCGACGGCGGCTGGGGCCGCGCATCAGATGCTGAAAGGCCGCAAGCCGGGCTATTCGGTGTTTTGCGCCCACCGCGATGAGGTGGTGGACATGCCGACCGAAGGTGTGGTGCTGGCCGGTAACGCCCATTCGCCGGTGCAGGCGATGGCGGTCCGGGCCGGGGGCGTGGATTTCTGGGGCTGCCAGTATCACGTGGAGTTTGACACGGCCATCGCCGCCGAAGTCGCCGAACGCACCGGCCAGCCGGCCTCTGTGGTCAGCGACCTGCAGGCAGCGGCCACGGACGCGGCAGCAGCGGCGCGGGTCGGGATGCGGGTTGGGGACCTGGAGCCGGAACAGCACCGGACCGAGATCAGGAACTGGCTGGGCTATGTGATGGCGCGG
>JAOUMG010000602.1 GCA_029881635.1 Paracoccaceae bacterium
CGGGAAGCGTTTCTGGCAGGGTGATAGGCATGGATAACTCCTTGGCGGAACCGCTCAGATAAGCGGGTCAGGCGCGGGTCTCAAGGGCTGAGGCAATCAGGGTTTCAAAATCTTCGGTGGTACGAATGTCTGCTACGTCCTGCGCGGTCACACTCAGCCCCCAGTTCGAGGCCATTGCTTCATAACGCGGCTGACGGTGATCGAGAGCCCGCGCATAGGTCCAGCGGATGAAGCTGTCCGGATCAACTTTGTTCGCTGATACATTGAATTTACGCAAGAAATCCTGCCAACATTCCTGCAGGAAGTCGGGTTGATAATACATTGGCTTGGGCGCCTTATCAAAACGCCGCACGAGTTCTTCGCGATGGGCTTCATCGCCCTTGATCCAGACCATCAGGACATTTTCGGTCAATGCGCCAAGGGTCGGGTCATTGGCGTCGTCCGGGTCGACGACCTCACAGATTGAGCCGCCGGAATCGCAAACGAAATTGGCATATCCATAAAGGCTTTGGGCGCGGGTGGCGAAATGCCCGGTATCATGCAGTGCCGCGGTTTCGGCCACACGGTGCTGTTCCTGCCGCTTCAAATACTCTTCAAAGTCGAGCCCGCCTTTGGTCGGATCGCCAGGTTTGCCCAGATAGGTAGACAGAGGTGAAAGATTGTTGAAAGTGATGTTGGAGGTGATGTGAACGGAATCCGTCATCAGCAGATCGCGCAGCAGCGGCACCTTCATGGCTTCGCGTTTGAAATTGTCGGCAATATGTTCGCCCATGTAGCGCGTGCCGATACGGTAATCGATGGAATAGTGAAACCAGTCCCCCGAGGCGCGCAACAGGTTGGAGACATGGGTCTTGCCCAATCCCGACATCCCAAACAGCAGCACCCGTTTGTGCTTTGCCGCCCGCCATTCTTTCGCCGTTGCATAGATCATGCCTGTATTCCCCGCCATTATGGGGTCTGCCTAACCGCAGTGCAGAGGATTTTCACGAAAATTCTTTATCTCAGGCCCGATTGAGCAGCATTTTTTCCAGCCGGCCGTCTATGATCAGCAATCCGGCTGCGATGAGTGCAAAACCCAGATAGGCTTCGACCGCCAGGGTTTCACGGTAGACCAATGCCCCGAGAGCGATGGCGAAGGGTGGGATCAGCAATGTCACGAGGCTGAGATTGCCTGCCCCGGCGATGCTGAGTATCCGGTAGTAAAGGATGTAAGCCAGAGCCGATGCGATAAATGCGAGATAGGCCAGTGCGGTCCATGTGGCGGGGCCGTAGGCCAGTGTGGGGGTTCCTTCGGTCAGGAAGGCTGCGGGCACCATGACCAATGCCGCTGCGGTCAGCATTCCAGCGGCGGAAACCTCGGGTCTTATCCCTTTCAGCATCACTCGGGCGAAAACGGCAGAAACGGCATAGCTGAAGGCAGCTGCCAAAATGGCAATTTGCCCGAGGGAGGTGGGGTCCAGGTCGGTCAGGTTGGCAATTCCAATGGTGGTAGCGACTCCGACAAAACCCAGCGCGACACCGACGGCCTTGCGCATTGTCAGCCGTTCATCGGCGAAAAAGACTGGCACCAGCAGGACCGTAAAGATCGCTGTGGTCGAATTGAGAATACCTGCAAGGCCGGAGGCTATGTGCTGCTGCCCCCATACGATCAGCGTGAAGGGAATTACGTTGTTCAAAACCCCCATGCCGAAAAAGGCACCAAGGTCGCGCCGGCCTTTTGGAACGGGAAGGTTCTTGGCGATGACATAGACCCAAAGCAGAACCGCCGCACCGCTAACGCGAAAGGCGACCGTTGTCAGCACCCCAACTTCGGTCAGTGCCACGCGGTTGGACAGGAATGAAGCCCCCCAGATGCCCGCAAGCAGGCCAAGGAAAACCCAGGCCTTGGCTGACAGTGCGGTTTGGGTTGTCGGATGTGTCATGCCCGGAACGCTAACGGGACCAGGGGGGCCATTACCACCCGAATATTGTGATAACGAAGATCACAAAAATGCATCGGCCCCGCCATTGGGCAGGGCCGATGAACTGAATGAAAATGTTCGGCTCAGAAGTTGAAGCCGATGCGGATACCGCCTGCAACACCGCTATTGTCGCTAAAGCTGGAACCGATGGAGGTCGTCGTAGCATCGCCGATATCGATGTAGCGCAGACCGCCGGTAATTTTCATGTTGTCCATAGTGTAGGTAACAGCCAGCCCGACGCTCTTGTTGCCGTCGGTGGCGCTGAGGTTGCCGATGGGGTCGCCGTGGGTCTTTTCATATCCAAGCGTCACAGCACCTGACCATTGGTCATTGAATTTACGCCCCACGCCAAGATTGTAAGTGATGATGTCATTGGGAAAG
>JAOUMG010000603.1 GCA_029881635.1 Paracoccaceae bacterium
ACAAGGGGAAGATCCATTTCTTCTATGTGCCCGATATTTCGACCGAGGCCGAGATCATGGCGATTGCCGGTAACGGCCAATATGATGCGGTGATTGCGGCGGCTACCTTCCTGCCCAAGGCATCGGTATTCAAGCTGGGCGGCGTGCGCATTGGCGCAGGGACCGGCAACATGGGCTCTGCGTCCTGGGGCGGCGGCAACGGTACCGGCGGCGAAGGCGCGCTGATGAACACGCCAAGCTTCAACAGCCGCGCCACTGCCCAGATGGCCATGAAGGCACTGTTGAAAGTCGCCCCCGACCTGCCAGTAGACAAGATGCATGCACTGACGTCGGCAGGCCAGTTCGACACCGGGCGTAACCTGAAGGAATTTCCGACCGAAAAACTGGAAGGCAAGACCATCGCGATTTTCGGTTATGGCAATATCGGCCGTGAAGTGGCCAAGCTGGCCGCCGCTTTTGGCATGAAAGTGCGGGTTTTTGCCCGCGCCCGCCACAAGGAGTGGATTGAAAGCGAAGGTTTTGTACATGCGGCAACCAAGGAGGCCGCAGCCGAGGGCGCTGACGTATTGTCGCTGCATACCGGACTGGGGGCGCTTAATGCCGAGACCGGTAAATTCGCGAATGCGGATTTCCTGTCGGACAGCGTTTTTGATCTGGTCAACGATGGCGCAATCTTGCTGAATTATGATCGCGGCGAAGGTGTGGATGCGTCGGCACTGGACCGGGCGATGGCCTCGGGCAAGATCCGCTACGCTGCAATCGACGCCGACCTGTTCACCGATGCGGCGACTGGTGCCGTATCGGGGCCAATGGCGCCATACCTGCCGCTCGCGGAAAAGTACCCCGGTCGGCTGGAGTTGCTGCCGCATGCGGCTGCGGACACGGAACATCATTCGCGCGTCGAAGGCGCAAAGCAGGCAGTTGATCAGATCTATGACCTGATCCAGTTCAAACGTGTCGTGAACCTGAAGGGTGATCTGCCCGAAGGCTATTCCAATGGCGGCAGCATGACCGTTGCAGGCATTGGTGCGGCATCATCGCGCAACGTGTCAGATCTAGCCGATTCAGACGAAGATCTGGCCACAGCAAGGGCGGCAGCAGAAACGCTTGCCGCAGTGCTTGGCGCATTGGCCACGGCGGCCAACAACGATCAGAAGGCAACGCTGATCGAACGCTACGGTGAGGCGCTCGTTAAGGCCAGCAACCTCCAAACTACCTTGATGCGAAAATACGGGCTGGAAGGCCCCTATCAGGGATAAGCTTGCGCGAGCAAATGGACCTGTCCTGATCGCACACTGAATGCCGGATTAATAAAAAGGCCCTGCCAAAGCATACAGCTTTGGCAGGGCCAATTCATGCGGCTCGGGCTCAGTTCGCCGACATCAGCGCATCGACCTCTTCCAAGGTGATATAGCTGTCTTCCTGGGTGCCGGTCTCGGTAAAGCTCCAGGCAACGGCCGGTGCCGACACGTCGCCATTGGCATCAAACCGTACATTACCTGTGGCACCCTGATACATCACGGTACCGCCGCTCGCCAACACATCCCGTGCTGCGGCAAATCCGGCGGCGTCTGCTGTTACCGGTGTGCCGGCCGGATCGGTGACGCGCGCGACTGCTGCAGCTATATCGACGCCTTTGGCGTCCTTACCGGCCGCTTCCATCGCCAAAAGGGCGATCATCGTCGCATCATAGCTGTTGGACAGGCCCGGGCCATTCGGTTCGGAGTTGAACCGCGCCTTGTAGGCCTCCACAAAGGCGTCGGCTGACGCGACACGCGGCGAAGCCGTATCAGTGCCCACGGCATTGCCAAGATATTGCAATCCGACATTGTCGCGGAACTCGTCTGATTTCAGCGAGTTGGCGACGACCATGTTCTGTGTGCCGCCCAAGGACAGCCATTCGCGCACCACTGATGACCCTTCGGTCGGATAGAGAGCGAGGTAGACTGCCTCTGGCTGGCCAGCCAGCGCCTCGGTCACTTCGGCGCGGTATGACGGCTGGCCGTCATTTATCGCAACCGAAGCGGTTACGGTTATGCCCATTGCGGCCAGATCCTCGGCGATGAGTTTGCCGATATCCTGACCCCAGTCATCATTCTTGTAGAGGATTGCTATGGATTTATAGCCCTTGTCGGCGGCAATTTTTGCCCCAACAACCGCCTGCACGCCCGACGTGGCGAACGTCCGGAACCAGAGCCCTTTGGTCTTGCCTTCCTGTGCAAGTGTGGTGAACGCCCCCGAAGAGGAACAGCATGAAAACTGCGCCACACCGGCAGGAACCGCGACCGAGGTCAGGATTGGCATGGATACGCCACTGGAAACGGCGCCAATCAGGACC
>JAOUMG010000045.1 GCA_029881635.1 Paracoccaceae bacterium
ATCAATGCCCCGTTGAATACCTTTTCGCCGCCCGCGAATTCGGCGCGGTCTGGGCCAAAGATATGGCCATGCACCCGGCCCCCGACCGATTTTGCCAACCACGCCTCAAAATTCTCGAACAGATCCGAAAACCCGTGAAAGATCGAATAAGGCGCACAGGTCTTGCCATTCTCGTGATCCTGAACCGGGAACCGGCTTTGCATATAAAGGCCCGGGCGCCCACGCTTGCGTCGTTCAACTGCCTTGGCAAACAAACGGTCAATCTTGCTTGGGCTGGGTTCCGCCCGCGCTGCCTGCCCTTCGGCCGGGGATAGGAAAACCTCAAACAGCCGGTTGGCATGTGGCCAGATCTTGCGCGCCACAAAGCAGTCCGACCGGCGCAGAAGCTGCAGGTGGTCATCATAGAATGTATGAGGCTTGCCCTGAAAGTCGAACTTGGACAGCGTCAGCGACCGGCTTTCAATATTGGTGGAATAGAGCCTTGTCAGCGTCTGAAAATAGCTTTCGTCCGGGATCCACACGCGGCGGAAGTAGCGATCATATTTGGCACGATCCTTGTCTTCCAGAATGGCTGACAATGTCTGCCGGGTAAGGCACCACCACTGGGAACCCAAATGCGGAACAATTCCATTCGGCAATTTGCGCCGCAGTCGCAACCGGCGTTGCAGACGCACATAGCCGTCAAAAAGCAATCGCTGGCGCCGCCAGGCAAATGGAAAACGATACACGAACCTCTCGTAGTCGAATCCGCCGACTGTCCAGCCGACATCGGCGGTGGTCACGCTTTCAATGAAATCGGTGTTCTGGCGTTCGTGCAGGTAGTCGGTCAGTTCCTGGACCGGCCGCAGCGGCAGGCAGGAACCCGACGCCAGAAACACATGCCGAACCTGCTTGTGGCGCGCCAGCATCTGCGTCGCAGCCACCTGAGTGGCCGCAACCAGCGACCAGGTACCCCATTCACAGGCATAGCGGCGCGAAAAGCTGACATGTTCCAGATCGGCAAGCGAATCGACGAATGCGCCATACTCTCGGCGCGGAACCCGACTATCGACATGAATTACCACCGGGCAGCCCGCTACCGACCAGAACCGGGCTACCTGTGCTGCCCTGTCCAGGGCAGTGTGGCACATCATGATGAAGCCGACTGTCACTGAACCCGCCTCATGCCCAATTGCCTTTTGACATCAGCCCCAGAATTTCAAGCTGGCGCCAGTTGATGTATTTCTCTGACCACTTGCACCAAAAGTCTGGGTTATCTTTGAGCGTCTCTGCGTAAGCCATATATTCGCGGCTTTCCGCGAAATGCTGTTTTCGAACCATTTCTTCATCCACTTTGCCTTTCAGCGTGGACAGGAACTTGGCGTGCAGCAGGCAACCCGATGCCCGTTCGCCACCCCATTCGTCGTAGACAGCATTCAGCCCGCGCGGCAGCAGCATGTGGGTGGAACTGACGAAGCAGTAAGAGCGGTGCCATTTCACCAACGGTATCTTGTTAAGGGATGGCGCTTCGCGGGGGGTATCGGCAAACATCGTACGCGCCCTTGGCCCGCCTTGAATCCATAGGTTCCCGAATGTCGGATTCTTGGAAATCACATAGTTGCCGCTATCAAAGTAGTTGGCAATCTCGAATGGATTGCGGCCTTCGCGGTAACGTTCGTTCTCAATCGATCCTTTGGGATACATATCCAGCACCATCGCTGGAAAGGAACGCAGCGAATAGGTGTCCAGCCAGTCGGTCAATGCCCGGATCGGGCGCGTATCGCAAAACGGATAGACAAAGAATTCGTCGACATCGACCGCCAGCACCCAATGCTTGTGCCCGTAGCGCATCAGCAGCCAGTTGACCCAATCAATACCGTAGCGGGAGTTCTTGTAACTGGACGATGTCGTCCAAATCGATACGTCTTTCTGTTCAGCCAGATATTCACGCGAACCGTCATCCGATCCGTTATCGACGAACAAAAAGTGGTTCACGCCCAGGTCACGGTAATAGCGAAGAAAATACGGCAGGCGCACACACTCGTTGCGCAGCACCGCCACCGCCAGAATAGAGTCGCGCTTGATATCCCGGGTACGATTGACGACAACCGACAGTTCCCTGCGCTTTCGAAAAGCGCGGAACCTCAGGCGTTTGCGTTTAAGCCTCAGCCGGTATCTATCCCAGACGCCCAATCGGTACCTCTCGACGGGAATGCCCAGCGGGTTTGTTCTGTTTTCTCACGTCTTGCTTAAGACGAGGTTGACCAAAACGCACATCCGCAACGTCGCAAACCCAGCCCCCAAATCGTTTTATTGTTTTTCTTGCGCCAGAGTACAGTTCACCCGCGACTTCGTAAACCTGATTGTCATCTGGTGGATCGCGCGTGGTTTGTCGCCTTACAGCCCACATCCGCGGGCTAGTTTACTTTGTGAAACCGCCATTCTGGTGCCAGCGCCACGCGTCGGCAATCATGGTGGCCATGTTTGAGTTTACAGGTTGCCAGCCAAGTTCTTTGGCCGCGCGCGCACTGCCACAAACCAGACTGACGGCATCGCCAGCACGACGGTCGCCGTAAATCAACGGCACTTCGCGATTGGTGACCTTACGGGATTGGTCAATCACTTCGCGTACCGAAAAACCGGTGCCCGTGCCAAGACAGAACACGCGGCTTCCGTTCCCGGACTGCAACCATTTCAGCCCGCGTACATGCGCATCAACCAGATCCATCACATGAACATAATCGCGCACACAGGTGCCATCTGCGGTCGGATAGTCCGTGCCAAATACTGTCAGGGCAGGACGCCTGCCGTCGATTGCATCCAGCATTAGCGGGATCAGATGGGTTTCAGGCTGATGAAATTCACCAACTTCGCCTTCGGGGTCTGCCCCGGCCACATTGAAATAGCGAAATATGACAGATTGCAGGCCGTGGCTGGCGCCAAAATCACCCAGCATCTGTTCAATAGCCTGTTTCGATTTACCGTAGGCGTTTATGGGCGCCTGCGGCGTATCTTCATTCAAAACCACACCATCCTGATCGCCATAAGTGGCACAGGTCGATGAAAAAACGAGGTTCAGGCACCCCGCCGCAACTGCAGCTTCAATCAGATTAAGCGACCCCAGCACATTGGCCCGCCAGTATGTTCCCGGGTCGCGCATCGCATCGCCTACAAGGCTGAGCGCGGCGAAATGCATTACGGCTGTTGGTTTCCACCGGTCGAAAACCCCGTCCAGCCGGTCTCGGTCAGCCAGGTCACCATGTTCAAAGGGACCAAACTTGACGGCGTCCTGCCATCCATTGACCAGATTGTCGAACGTGACCGGAACGTACCCGGCAGCTTTCAGTGCCTTGCAGGCATGTGCGCCAATATATCCCGCACCACCTGTAACCAAGACATGTTGAACCATAAGGGGTTACTCGGCCGCCTTCCGCGTGGCAGTCATTCCGATCAGAAACTGAATAAATTCTTCATGCAGCTCTTCCCGCGCCAGTCCGAATGCAACGGTCGCTTGAAGGAACCCCGCCTTGGAGCCGCAGTCAAACCGCTGACCGCGGAACCGGAAACCGTAGACATTATTCGACCGGGAAATCTCTTCGGCAATCGCGTCAGTCAACTGGACCTCGCCACCGGCGCCGGACTTAAGCCGGTTCAGATGCTGGAAGATCTTTGGCGTCAGAATGTAGCGGCCAATAACGGCCAGGTTCGACGGTGCGGTATTGGCGGCAGGCTTTTCCACCATGCCTTTAACCGACACCAGCGCACCCATGTCATCGCGAATGTCCAGAATACCGTAGGCGGAGGTTTTCTCAGACGGGACTTCCATAGCGGCTACCATGTTGCCGCCGGTTTCGGCATGAGCCTCCACCATCTGCTGCAAACACGGCTTTTCCGCTGCAATCACATCATCGGGCAAGATCACCGCGAATGGTTCCTGACCTATCAGACGGCGGGCACACCAAACGGCATGCCCAAGGCCCAGCGCCTTATGCTGACGGATATAGGCAATGGCACCCGATTCCATATTGGTATCGCGCAGCGCCTCCAGCAGATCTTCCTTGCCTGCCTTGCGCAGCGTCGACTCAAGCTCATGTGAATGGTCAAAATAATCTTCAAGCGCGCCCTTACCGCGCGAGGTTACAAAGATGAATTCCTTGATTCCTGCAGCACGCGCTTCATCAATTGCATATTGGATCAAAGGTCGGTCAACGAGGGTCATGATCTCTTTCGGGATCGACTTCGTCGCAGGAAGGAACCGAGTTCCAAGCCCGGCCACCGGAAAAATAGCTTTCGTAACCTTACGCTTCATGAAACCACCTTACCGCTCTATCTGGCTGCCAAAGCCATCGCACGCCCCCGGCGACCATTTAAGCTTTTCGTGAACCGTTGGACAAGCATATGATTTTTTGACAGCAACAAGTATGCAGAATTGGAAGGTATTATTTTCAGTTTGGCAACAATAGGTCACAAATTTACCGCATTGTAGTCAGGATTTCCCGCAATGCCTCGGCGAATCCTTTTTTTCTTTTTCAGGCAACACCCATATCGGCCATCATAGCCTCTAACTTTGGAACATCTTCGGGGTTATTCAGCTCCCAGAATTGGCGCCCGCGGGCTTCGACCTCGACGCACAGAACCGTGTGCCCGTTTTCCAAGAACCGCAACTGTTCCAGCCCTTCCAGTTTTTCGAGAGGACCCACCGGCCAACTTGGGTAAACCGCGAGTGCGGCCGGGCGGAACGCATAGACTCCAACGTGGTGGAAAACCGGTGTCGGCGCATCGTCAGCATAGGTGCGTCCGGTATAGGGTATTACCTCTTTCGAAAAATAGAGCGCGCGGCCACCGGCACCAAAAACCGCTGTGGTACCACCTACGCGCCCGGCACGGCGGTCTTCTTGAAACCCCGTCAGTGCACGACCCTCGCAACGCAATACCGGCGTTGCAATATCTGCCCCCGGATCAGCCAGCAACCCAGCCACAAGTGCTTCGACAAACCAATGCGGTGTCAGCGGGGCGTCACCTTGCAGGTTGACCACCACATCATATTTGCTACCCAGCAAACTATGTGCCTCGGCGCAACGTTCCGTTCCGTTTTGGCAATCCTCAGAGGTCATCACAACTTCGGCGCCAAAGGCTTCTGCAGCCAACCGAATGCGGTCATCGTCGGTGGCGATGACAACCCTATCCGCTGCTTTCACGGCCATCGCCGCCTCCCAGCTACGCTGGATCAGGCTGCGCGATGTTCCATCTGCACCGCGCAGTTCCACCAAGGGTTTGCCGGGGTAGCGCGTCGATTGGTAGCGCGCCGGTATGACGATCAAAACAGTCACTATTTCACCAATATTACGCCTGGAGCATAGGCAATGAAAAACGAATTCTCGAATCCAGGTTTGCCATATGTGAATGCCGCGTGGTCTTCAAAACGAACCATTTCCCCACCGGCACCCCGCAAAACAGCATCACCGGCGGCTGTGTCCCATTCCATCGTACGACCCAGACGCGGATAAAGATCCGCCTCACCTGTGGCAACCAGACAGAACTTCAACGAAGAACCGGCGCTGGTCATGTCGCGCACGCCGTAGCGCGCAATATAATCATCTGTCGCCTGATCGCGGTGCGACTTCGACGCCACCACCATCAGCCCCCGATTGTCCGGCACCGATACCGATATGGGCACCTGCTCGCCGGGGGCTTCCTTGTCAAAGCTGCCTTTTTCTTCGACAGACCTGCCATCAGCAAGTGTATAAAAAAGCCGCCCCTTGGCGGGCGCGTAGACCACACCACGCAGGGGAACGCCGTTTTCCACATAGGCAATATTGACAGTGAAGTCGCCGCGACGCTGCACGAATTCTTTGGTTCCGTCGAGCGGATCAACAATGAGAAAAGTCGAGGCTGTTTGCCCGTGGCTATTGGCCTGTTCTTCCGTTACCAGCGTCAATTCAGGAAATGCAGCAGACAATCCCTCGGAAATCAGGGCATCGGCTGCCTCGTCCGCTTCGGTTACCGGACTGGCATCCGATTTGGTCCGCACTTCGAAATCGGGCGAATTATAGATTTCCATGATCCGGTCGCCGGCCTCGAGTGCAAGCCGACGCATAACCGCCGTAAGATGGTCAAAATTCAATGTATTCTCCTAGATCGCGGCACGTTGATCAAATCACCGGTTAACCTTATGATCGCACGGTAAAGGAACGGCAAGATTTCCTTGCGACAAAGGTCGGCAGGCATCGAAAGCAGCGTAGAATGTTTTATGTAAAATCGCGCCAATCCAAAATCGGCTCCGCGTTCGCCATTCTCGCGCTGATCTATCATTGCACTGTTCAAGCTATCCGTAGCACCAACAGAAACGCATTTCTTGCGCTTCTCTCTGCGATCATGCAGACGCTTATCCTTATCACAGCATTTTACTTCATGATGTCGATGCTGGGGATGCGGCGTATCGCGATACGCGGCGATTTTATCGTTTACATCATGTCCGGTATCTTCCTGTATATGACCCACATCAAAACCGTGAGCGCTGTCGCAAGATCTGGCGGCCCGACTTCGGCAATGATGAATCACGCGCCCATGAACACAATCATCGCCATTGCGGCGGCAGCGCTAAGTACGCTTTACCTGCAGCTTCTGACCGTCTTTGTGGTTCTTTATGGCTACCACGTCGTGGTTGAACCGGTTCACATCGATGATCCGATTGGCGCGCTTGGTATGATTCTCGTCGCATGGTTTAGCGGCGTAGCGGTCGGGATGGTTTTGCTGGCAATCACGCCGTGGTCACCGGGTTTCGCCAATGTCGCTACGTTGATCTATACCCGGGCCAATATGATTGCGTCCGGCAAGATGTTTGTCGCCAATTCGCTGCCTGCGACAAAAGTCGCTATTTTTGACTGGAACCCGCTGTTCCATATCATTGACCAGACGCGTGGATATGCATTCATCAACTACAATCCGCATGTCACCAACCTCCACTACCCCATCTATGTGAGCCTGGTTTTGATCATGATTGGCCTTATGGCCGAGTTTTACACCCGGCGTCATGCATCGCTTAGCTGGAATGCCACCCGTTAAGGTGTGTTGAGTTCAAGGCATCCATTCAAAGAGCAACCCGCAACGTCAGATTTATTCGACCGCCATTTGGCAACAACGGCGAACTGCCAAAGGCGATGCGGTCGATGCCATGATGGATCAATCGCGCCGCGCCGCCCATCACCAGAACATCCCCCGACCGGAGCCAGAAACTCTGCGTCGTCCCGCCACGCTGGTTATTGCCGATGCGAAACAGTGCATCGTCACCAAGGCTGATCGACAGGACGGGCCAGTCAAAATCGGCCTCGTCACGATCCTGATGCATCCCCATCCGTGCACCTTCGCCATAATAATTGACCAGACAGCAATCGGGTTCACGCATTTCGCTTACCAGAGCACGCCAGATCGCCAGCACCGGTTTCGGGATAGCGGGCCATGCCGCCCCCTCCGGGTGGCGTTCCGCATACCGGTATCCGTTCCGATCGGAAAACCAGCCTACCTGTCCGGCTGAAGTCATCCGGACTGACATCGGCCTGCCATAGGGCGTCTGCGGTGAAAACAATGGTGCTGCTTTTGCCAGCATGCGGATCTGCGCCACCAGTTCAGCCTGCTCTTCGCGCGAAATGAACCCCTCAAACAGCGCGATCCCACGGATCACCGCGGTGGGCTGCATCTGTTCAAAGCGATAGCGTGACTTATTCGACATTTTCTCAAGTTTTCCGCATTTTTTGGGCCATCTCAACGCTTGCAGCCCCCCATCGCCGTCCCTATATACCCCACGAAGCCGGTCGGGGCTGCTCCTGACCAATTTATTGGGATCGGGGTTCAGAGGCCGTTGTCGGATCTGCGCCCCACAATATCGCCGAAGGAAAAGGATTACACTAATGGCCAAAGTCATCGGGATTGACCTCGGAACCACGAACTCATGCGTCGCCATCATGGACGGCTCAAAACCGCGCGTCATTGAAAATTCGGAAGGCGCACGCACCACGCCATCGGTTGTCGGTTTTACCGATAACGAACGTCTTGTCGGCCAGCCGGCCAAACGTCAGGCTGTAACGAACCCGACCAACACTGTTTATGCCGTAAAACGCCTGATCGGCCGCCGTATGGGCGAAGCCGAAGTGGAAAAGGACAAGAAACTTGTTCCTTATTCAATTGTCGATGGCGGCAACGGTGATGCCTGGGTTGAGGTGAAGGGTGAGAAATATTCTCCATCGCAAATCTCGGCTGTCATTCTTCAGAAAATGAAGGAAACCGCCGAAAGCTATTTGGGCGAAGAGGTAACGCAGGCCGTTATCACCGTACCTGCCTATTTCAACGACGCCCAGCGTCAGGCCACCAAGGACGCCGGCAAAATCGCCGGGCTCGAGGTTCTGCGTATCATCAACGAACCGACCGCTGCGGCACTGGCTTATGGCCTGGACAAGAAAGAAACTAAAACCATCGCGGTGTACGACCTTGGTGGCGGTACTTTCGATATTACGATCCTCGAGATCGATGATGGCCTTTTCGAAGTGAAATCGACCAACGGCGACACGTTCCTTGGCGGCGAAGACTTCGACATGCGGATCGTCAACTACCTCGCCGACGAGTTCAAGAAAGAACACGGCGCAGACCTGACACTTGACAAGATGGCGCTTCAGCGCCTGAAGGAAGCCGCTGAAAAGGCCAAGATCGAACTGTCATCCAGCCAGCAAACCGAGATTAACCAGCCGTTCATCTCGATGGACAAAAACTCGGGCCAGCCTTTGCACCTGGTAATGAAATTGACCCGGGCAAAACTGGAAAGCCTGGTTAACGACCTGATCAAGAAGTCCATGAAGCCCTGCGAATCCGCCCTGAAGGATGCGGGCCTCTCGAAAGGCGACATTGATGAGGTGGTTTTGGTCGGCGGTATGACACGCATGCCGAAAGTCATCGAAGAGGTCACCAAGTTCTTCGGTAAAGAGCCGCACAA
>JAOUMG010000046.1 GCA_029881635.1 Paracoccaceae bacterium
TTCGGCGGAAATCACGTCAAGATCGTCAAGCCCAAAACCACTGCGAAGTTTCGACACGATCCCTTCGCCACCTCGCCCGGCCAGAGTGGCGACCGCAGAGGCGAGTTGTAGCGCTTGGAACGCGGAAAGGCTGGTCAGGTCACGCCCGAAAAGCAGATGCGCGATCACTTCCTCTTCGGGCAATTCGGGCGAGGATACGAATTTGATCTCGGGTTCCGATACCTCGCCTTCGATCAGCACCGTGGTAGTGAAACCATCACTCTCGGTGGATGCTGCAAACCGGACATAGGGCAGCAAAGCCCCCTGAAGCTGTACTAGGCCTTCATCAATGGTAAGTCGTTTACCCAATATATCAATACGCCCACGTATCAGGGTGAACTGGCCCGATGGCAGGATATTGTCGGTTGTACCACCGACCAAAAGCGATCCGCCCAGTTCGGCATCCACACCGCGGCCGCGAACAAAGATCCGCCCCGGTGCGGAAATAGCGATGTTTAACTGATAGGGCGCGCCCCGCGAACCGGTATCGGTCCCGCGCCCGACAAGGCCTGCATGGGCGCGCGTTTGCCGCACCGCAAGGGGTTCGTTGATATGGGTTATGTCACCAATGTCGCTATGGCTGCCAAGGCCGGTTGAAGCGATGCGGATTTCTGTCTGGCCTAATGCCACCGAACCGGAAATCAGCGCGCCACCCGTTGCTGGCCCATTGATTGCCACCTGTCCGCTAACTGCGGTGTCATACATTTCGGGATCGCGCAGACGGATCGCATTGAGATCAATCACCAGATTGCTTTGATAAGGGGCAGACATTGCAATTGGCCCGGTGAGCGATATCTGGCCGCCGCCGCGCACATTGGCCGAGGCCGCAAGCTGTGCGCTGCCGCCAGAAAGATTGGCTGTCACACGCATATCGTCCAGATTAAGTCCGAAGGTCGGTGCCACCAGTTGGGCACCTTCCGCCGAAACCTGCCCGGAAAGCGATGCCAATCGGGGTGGCCCCGTCATCGACAGATCAAACTGAATCGGGCCAGAAATGTTGCGCGGTGCGATAAAGCGATTAAGAAACGCTGATTGCGCGCCACCCCGAATGCGCAGATCAGCTTTAGCAAAATCAGCGGCAACGCTGCCCTCAATCCGGGCGGTGGTGGCGGCCGGACCTTCGCCGGTCAGATCCAGAATGTAGGCCTCGGCTGCCTCAATTACGCTGCCTGCAACGGTCAGAGGTCCCGAAAAACCTGGGGCTAGCAGCGCGACGTCATGTAACCGGGCCGTCAGGTCGATACGCGATTTTCCGTCCGTTATCGTTCCGGTGCCCTCGCCAGAAATCTGCGGGTTTGACAGGCTAAAGCTGTTCAGGCGCACCGCTCCTTTTTCTTCCGTTGCCGTGACGCTTAACTCCGACGCTCCGGCCAACAGCAAATCAGCCGTCGCCTGACCGATCGCCAGATCGCGGGTTGTGCCGTTCAACGCCAGATTTCGCAATCCACCGGCTTCTTTCATCGCTGCTTCTGCAGCAATTGAACCTTGGTATTTCGCACCAAGCACCGACAGATCGCTGATGCTGAAAGTAGCCGAAAGATCGCTGGCACCGGTACGCAGCTTGCCCACGACAAGCGCCCGCAATGTCGCGGCGCTGGCCTCGACCGAGCGGATTTCGATGCCTTCTGTATCGCGCCGGACCGACGCCTCAATCTGTGCTGTGCCGTGCAACAGCCGATCAAGTTCGGGTTGTGAGACCGTCAGATCCTGACCGGCAACTGAAGCGGTCAGATCAAAAAGGCCCGATAAAATTGCAGCGTTGCCTTTGACCTCCAGCTTTGCAGATCCCCCAAGGGGGCGGGCAGCAAGCCCCGTAAACCGACCCATATCATTCACTTGCGCAGTTATGCGCCCGGAAACATCCACTCCTGTTTCCGGCCCGGCAACGGCAAAGCCACCGCTGGCACCATAACCATCGCCCGTCACCGTAAATAGTGGCAGCTTCAAGGGGGTGCCTTCTTGCCAGAAAAACTTGGTTTTGCCCGACAGGTTTTGCCCAACGGCCTGCGATACTGATGCGGGCTCCACCCCGATCTGATTGGCGGAAAACGTCACTGTTCCGCCAACACTTGCGCGATCAATGCCAATCTGTCCGGGCTGACCGATCCTGCCCGAACCATCCAATGAAATATTGGCGATGTTTAAACCGGCGCGCCTGAAATCCCGCAATGTTCCGGCCAGACGCCATCCGTCACCCTGCCTGCCGTTGTAGCGAAATGTTAGTTCCGCATTGCGCAGAAATGTTTTTTCCCCTGGCAGCGGCAACAACACCTCGTTCCCATCGGCAAGTCCGATCCGTGTGGTCAACGCTGCAGATACCGGTAGCCCGGCTGGCGACAAAACCAGCCTCCCGGTCATGTCCAGCCCCTTGGAGGCAAGCACGAGGCGCGTCAGTTCGAGCCCGGTCGCCGTCTTTGATCCTTCGGCATCCAGTGACACATCCGAACCTATAAAATCCCGATACTCCGGTAACAAAAGCGGTGTGATGTCCCCGCCGAGATTGGCTGCAAAGCGGCGTTCGTTTACCCCCTGATCGTTTTGTTCACTGATCAGGGTGACCTTGCCACTCAGGCGTGGCGCCCCGTCGGTCGACAACGCGATGTCGGTTTGAAAGTTGTCGACGATTCCCGTGCCATGAACCGCCATTTCAATCGACGGCACGCCCGGAATGCCGATCAGGTTGGCGGCAATGCCGTCCTTGGCTTCGGTAACCAGCAGGTCCAGCGTCGCCTTGCGCGTGGCGTTCGCATAGGAACCTGTCAGTGACAGTTTACCGGCACGCCCGTCGATACGGTCAATTGAAAGTTCTGCATTCCCTTCGCCTCCTTCCAGCAGCATCTTTCCGGTCAGCGATACTTCTGCCTTTGCCCCGAAAAGCGGCTCACCCAGAATGACGCGGTTCGCGCGGATCAGGTCGATTGATATGCCAACGGGCAATTCTGGCAGCGCGAAACCCGATGCCTCGGCCGATGCCTTTCCGGTAGAAGGCCGTCTGGGCAGGTCAATTTCCCTGGCCGAAAGCTCGTCAATTTCAACCCTTCCAGAAAGCAATGCACCACGGTTCCAACTGATGGCCCCTTCGCGAATAGTCAGCCAGACACCATCGGCATCAGCGATGGAAAGCTCATCAAATGTAGCGCGAGATGAAAATGCCCCGGCAAAGCCGTTAATGACGATGGTGCGCCCCAGGCCGGAAAGGTTGTCTTCCAAAAACGCGGTCAGATAGTCACGATCGCGTTCTGTTACTGCCGTTTCCTGCCCCAGCACCATCCGCGGCAGCAGGCAAAGTGACAGTATGGCAATCCAGCGCAACATCAAAAAGCCTGCCCTATGCCGACGTAAATCTGCGCACCGTCACCCGTAGTGCCCGACACTGGCAGGCCGATATCCAGCCGAATAGGCCCAAAACCGGTTTTGTAGCGCAGACCCAAGCCAGCACCTGCCTGCCATTCCCCATTGCCGCCAAAAAGATCTTCGTCGCTCACATACCCAGTGTCGTAAAAGGCCACTGCACCGATGTTGTCCGTAATTGCGGCACGTATTTCTCCGGAAAAGCCAGCAAAACTCATACCGCCCGAAAGAATGGTGACTGTCGGTGACCGAGTGATCGGTACGCCCAGCGACTGAAATGGATGGCCACGCACGGTACCTCCACCGCCCGAATAGAACAGATAGCCCGGCGGTGTTTCTGCCAGATCAGGGCCGAAAACCGTACCAAACTGTAATCGCCCGGCCAACACGATCCTGTCGCCAAAAGCGCGGTAGGCGCGTGCATCCGCCTTAACCTGCGCGCCTGATCCGGTGCTGGAAAATCCGAGAAATGGCGTTAGGCCTGTATCAAGGTAGTACCCCTTGCGGGTATCGAGCAGGTTGTCGCGGCTATCCCACACAACGGATATCGGCAGCGCAAGATTGCTGAACCGCCGATCGCCAGCGGCGTCGCGGGCGGTTTCGTCGATATAGGAAATACCCGCTTCGGCACTTAGATGATCGCTGAAAACCCGCGTCAGCCCAAAACTGAGCGACAAGCTATCAAGCGTCAGATCCGTCAGCTGTGTCTGTTCGGAACGGGAGGCACGCGCCTCTATGAATGCGCTGGCATCGGTTACTGGCGTTGCCGGCCTGTCGATCCGCACCCCAAGCTGATAGCCAAGCTGGCTGTCTTGCCCGCCGATATTGTCAATGGCGCCATCGACACGCAGCCTTTCGGCGCCGCCCAGAAGATTTCGATGCAGCCAGTAGCCCGACAGGTTCAACCCGTCCGAACTGGATATTTCAGCGCCAACGCCAAAGCGGCGCAACTCTTCCTCGACAACGGTCAGATCGACATCCAGCGTATCGCCCGGGCCCAGATTTTCCGCTTCTGTCACGGCGGCCGACCGGAAAACACCTGTTCGCCGCAGCCGCTTGGCCACTTTGTCGAGCTTCTTGGGATCGAACACCTCACCCGTCGGAAAACCCGCAATCCGGGCCAGTCGCGCAGGGTCCATCCGCTCATAGCCCTGCATATTAAGGCTGCCGAAGGTAACACGGGGGCCAGGTTCCAGCAGAATTTCTGAATCGATGGTCGCCCTGCGATGGTCGGCGATTATTTTCTTTCCAGCAATATCTGCCTTTGCATGGCCGATATTTCGCCAACCTTCGACGCCGGCGGTAGCGGCGTCCACAATCGCCGACGACAGCGCCGGTTTGGTGTCACCATAAAGCGGGGGCAGATTTGTACCCTTGGCATAGGGCTTCATTCTTGCGCGCGAAAACGTGAATCGCGGGCCGGGGGTGACAGACACCGTGATGTCGCGAATTGTGGGCGGTGCATCCAACGGTGCGATGTCGCCCGCCTCTTTGCCATCAATCAGGATATTGACGAGACCTGAATAGTATCCTTCGGCGTAAAGGGCCCCGATAAGACGGCCATAATCTGCGCGTGCGGCTGCATAAAGTGTCTGGGCATCGCTGGTTCCATCACCATCCGCCTGTGCTACCAGTGACGCGGCCAAGAGGGAACCGCGAAGGTCTTCGTTCGCACCCGGTGTGACGAATTCGAACTTGTCCAGTGCTTGGGCGAAACCAGCAGTCAGCAGCAATGAAACGCAAGCTTGTGCAATTCCCTTGTTAAGCCGAAAACCCTGTCGCGATATCTGCAACGACGCGCCCCCGCACTAAAAAACCTATTCCACTCTTTGCAGCATTCCTCGGGGAATTCCAGTACCGGAACTCGCCATCAGGCGGCTATCAGCCAGATTAACACGTTGATGTGTTCTCAGTTCTGGCTAAGTGCCGATGACCATTCCTCCAAGAACGCCCGCCGCTTGATCCGGTCGAGAAAAACCAAAAGCCCGGGATCTAAACGCATCGGTCGCAGATGTGGGCCATTGGCAAGTGCCGTTTCGTCGATTGGCGGCAACCCCGCCGCATCGCGAACCAGGCGTCGGCCCTCAGGTCGCAGCATAAAATCAAGGAATGCGCCCCCCAATGACGGCGTTGCTGCGTTTACCGGAATAAGACCGGTTCGCAGCAAGGTCAGTGTATAATCCTCCAGTTCCACCACGGTCGCATTAGGGTCATTCGCAAGGCGTGGCCCGGCATAACTGCCCAATACATTGTAGGCCAGAACCAGCCTTCCTTGTTTCAAGTCCGTAATCATATCGTTGCTGGAGGTATACAGGCGCGGAGCCAGGCTGCCCATCACTTCGGCCAATCGCCAAAAGCTATCAGATTGCCGCGAATCCTGGGTGGCAAACAGATACCCTGCCCCCGAAGCTTCGGGATTATAGGTGCCAATCCGGCCGCGAAATACCTCTGGATGATCACGGAGCATTTCGATCAGGTCGCGCCGGGTCTGCGGTAAGGGTAAATCGTTAAGTCCTGACTGCGACGCAATCAGCACCACGTTTTCCTGTGCAAAGGCAAACAATCGGTCTTGCCAATGCGCCCAGTCCGGCATTCTGTCGGTCTGATCCGATCGGTAGCGTGCTGCAAAGCCGTCATTGGCCAGCTTCATCTGCAGGTCCATCGCCGATGAGATCACCAGATCAAACGCCAGACCCTCTTCATGAATAGCCGCGAAAACTTCCTGACTGTTGGCAACGGTGTAGCGCACGGCAACATCAGGGTTGCCCGTCTGAAAACCGACAATAACGGGCCGCAGAATAGATGTGTCTGTGGTCGATAGCACCGACAGCATCTGTTTTTCCGTTCCGGTGGCCGGGAACAGCGTTTCTTCCTCGACCACAAAGGCGGTGGCTGATCCGACAAGGCCAATGATCAGCCCAAAGGTAAGAATAGTCGCGCGCATGTGCCGCCTCCTTCCCGTTCGGTCAGTTCAAACCGCCCACCATGGGCCAGCGCAACTTCTTCAACAATCGTCAATCCGAGTCCTGAGCCGACTACGTCAGTTGAATTCTTGCCGCGTTGAAAGCGGCCCGTCAGACGGGATTGCCCCTGGCCCAACAATCCCCGCCCCCGGTCCAGCACCTCAATCCGGGCGCAGACCCCGTCCTGCGACAGGGCAAGGTCAATCTGAGTTTCGGGCGCGGAGTATTTGATTGCGTTATCCAGCAGATTGCGCAGTGCGCTTTCCAGCAAAGGCGGATCGCCTTGCACCTTGACCGGTCTGTCCGTACCGGAGACTTTTATGGCAAGATCCTTCAATTCAGCCGTCGGCTCAAAGGCTGATGCGAGGCCCATCAACAAAGATGCAAGATCAACAGTCTCATCAACGAGCCGATCTGAGCGGTAGATCACCGTGGCATGGTCCAGTAGCTGACCAGCGGAACGGCTGCTTTCCTCGACAGCGCGGATAACAGCCCGCAGGGTTTCGCGGGTCTCCTCCGAATTGCTTTGACGCATGGCTATTTCAGCCCGCGCGCGCACCGTTGCCAGAGGGGTGCGTATATGATGCGCCGCCTCGGCGATAAACGTTTCTGTTCGCGACAACGCACCGCGCAGCCTGGCAATGAAGCCATTGAGCGCAGTAATCAGCGGCCTGAGTTCGGCAGGCGTAGGATGGTCCACCGCGCGCAAATCCTGTGGGCCGCGGCGGCCCACGGCATCGGCCAACCGGTTTATCGGGCGCAATACACTGCCCGTTGTCAGCAATGACAACGCCGCCGCCAGCATGAATGAGCCGACGCCAAGTGCTGCTGCGCGGTTCGCGACGCGCTGGGCGATGGCATCCTGTCCCAGACGTGTCTGTGCGACCATTACAAGAACCTGTACCGGTAGCCGCGCGACCAACACAGTACGTGCAACTGCCGCAACCCGAACCTCTGCGTCGCGATATTGAACGGTGTAAAAGACCGGCACGACTGTAGCGCTGGTTTCGCTCGGCATCGGCAGGTCGGAATAACCGGTCAATGTCTCGCCGGAGGCTTCGATGCGGTAGAAAACTCTGTCCTGGCTGATCGACCCGAGTATGGCGAAAGCTTCATAGGGCAGATCAAGCCCGACACCGTCATCACCACCCTGAAGCCGTTCCGCAATAGACAGAGTCGCTGCACCCAAAACACCGTCCTGCGTGGTCTCAGCCGCCTGTTCGGCCACCGTTCGGACAGTGAAATAGAGTAAAATTGCAAGAACGGCGGCTATCCCCAAAAGCTGTAGCACCAGCCGAAGCCGAAGTGAAAGCGGCGCGCGTATCATCCCGAAGTCAGCCGGTAGCCAATGCCGCGCACGGTTTCGATGCGGGCGTCGGAACCTTCGAGCTTTTTGCGCAACCGCCCGATATAGACCTCGATTGCGTTGTCTGTGACGCTTTCAGCGTAGGAAAACAGCCGGTCGCAAATCTGATCCTTGGAGAATATGCGTTCGGGAGCAGCGAGAAGAATTTCCAGCAATCGCAGTTCCCGGTTGCGCAGTTCCCGCAGCTCTGCCCCCACACTCAACGTTGCATTCAGTGGGTTAAACGTAAGTCCTGCGTAATGCTGTACGGTTTGCAACGCAGTCCCTCGCCGGCGGAGAACAGCACGGCACCGCGCTTCAAGTTCAGCAAAATCAAACGGTTTAGTGACATAGTCATCCGCCCCGAGGTCAAGAACATCGATCCTGTCTGAAACCTCAATTCGGGCGGTCATGACAATGATCGGCGTATCGCGCCCCAGCCGACGCTCGGCCTTGAGAAAGTCGCGCCCATCGCCATCTGGCAGAGAAATGTCCAGCAAGATAAGGTCATATGGGGCAGCGGCAAGGCAATCGCGCGCCTCGGCCAGCGATCCGGCACTGTCCACCGCATGCCCATCCAACCGGAGCCGGTCTGCAACCGAATGGGCCAGATCAGCATTATCTTCGACCAACAGAAAACGCATGGATATTTAATTCCGCGACGGTGACAGGTTCTTGTCAGCTTTCCCGCGAATCTTCGGCGGTTGCAAGGGCTATGGCGTAACGAACAGATTCGGCGTGAAAACCCTGAAGCATTAACTGGTCTGGGAGGACCCTATGAAATTCAATCTTATCAAGGCGCTGGGTACCAGCGCTGTCCTGAGCATCTCTGCGGCATCGGCTGTCTGGTCTGCTGAATGCATCGCCCCGGCCAACCCCGGCGGTGGATGGGATTTCACTTGCCGACAGATCGGCAAAATCCTGCATGATATCGGCCAGGTGGATGCACCGGTTCAGGTCACCAACCTTGCAGGCGCCGGTGGCGGCCTTGCGTTTTCGACCGTAGTGAATGAACGCAACGAAGATCCTGACCTGATCGTTGCGGCCTCATCGGCCACAACCACGCGTCTGGCACAGAACGCCTACGGTGGTGCAACTGCCGACCAGGTCCGTTTTGTCGGCGCTATCGGCGCTGATCCGGGTGTGATCGTGGTCGCCAAAGACAGCCCGTTCCAGTCATTGGGCGATATGGTCGACGCCATCAAGGCCGATCCCGCATCGGTGGCATTTGCCGGTGGTTCGGCCGCGGGTGGGTT